>JAGPLK010000096.1 GCA_018053445.1 Bacteroidales bacterium
ATGCATAGCTATTTCAGCCATTTCTCGGCCAAATATATTGAGAAAACAACCCAAGAAAAGCTTGGTCTTGCAATTATGAGTGTATACAATATATCTGATAAAGGGGTGGTTGACTTTGAGGGTACATCAAACAGGGTTATATGGGCAGATTTAATAACTGACAGAGGAAAGATAAGAGTTATCAACTGTCATCTGCAAACAACCGGTCTGGCAAGAGCATCTAAAAATGGGACCAACTTTCTCAAAAGGATAAACGAATTAATGGAAAACAATAAAATCAGGGCAACACAGGCAGAGGCTGTAAAAGTAATTATTAACAGCACCCCCTTTCCTGTTGTTGTTTGTGGTGATTTTAACGACACCCCTTCATCCTATACATACACAACAATTAAGGGGGAGAATATGACAGATGGCTTCAGGCAAGCAGGGTCAGGTTTTGCAGGAACCTATAAAGGTATTTCTGGACTTTTCAGAATTGATTATATTTTCCACTCAGATCATTTCAGGTCAATAAGATACAGGACCCCTGAAACCAATCACAGCGATCACAAGCCTGTTATTTCTGAATTGGTATATAAAAACTGAAAGTAGATCCGGCCCCTTCCCGGGACTCAAACCATATTTCACCATTATTTCTGTTTATAAACTCTTTGCAAATTAAAAGCCCCAGGCCAGAACCCTCCTCATTTTCTGTTCCAAAAGAGCTAATATGAACATTTGTTTTAAAAATCTTATTCTGATCTGAGGTTTTAATACCTTTCCCTTTGTCAGAAACCGATATAATAACTCTATCACCCTCCTCCTTAAGAGAAACAATAATCTCAGAGCCCCTGTTGCTGAACTTAATTGCGTTGTTTAACAAATTCCTTAAAACTGTCTTAATCATATCCTGATCAATTCTTGCTTTTGCCTCTGAATACCCATTGAAAACAATTGATATTTGTTTTAATTCAGCAAGAACCTCAGAAACCTCCAGCTCTCCCTTAATTAATGATAAGATTTCAACATCATCCTGAAATACCGTTTTAAGTCTGCCGGTTTGGCTCTTTGTCCATTTCAGCAAATTGTCAAGGAGAACAAATGTGTCTTCAGCAAGCCTGTTACCTGTTATAAAGACCTCATATATATCATCATCAAATTTACTCCTGTCAACATTCATAGAGAGGGCGTTCATTACCATCCTCAAAGAGCCGATAGGGGCTCTTAAATCATGAGCAATAAGAGAATAGAGCTTATCCCTAGCTTCTACCGTTTTTTCCAGCTCCTCCTTCTGCTTTTCGATAGTTCTTTTCGCAGAGACAAGTGAAAGTTGATGATTCACCCTGATTAAAAGCTCTTCTTTGTTAAATGGCTTGGAGATGTAATCTGCTGCTCCGTTCTTAAACCCTTTAACAATATCCTCAGGTGAATTAAGAGCAGTAAGAAAAATAATAGGGATATCTCTTTTATCTGGCATTCCTTTCATCTTCTCAGCAACTTCGTGCCCATCCATAACCGGCATCATAATATCGAGAAGGATAAGATCAGGGGATGTTCTTGAAACCAGATTCAATGCATCCTTACCGTTATAAGCAGTTGTTGTCTTGTAGCCAGCCTTGGTCAATAATAATTTAAGAAGAAGCACATTTGCATCAACATCATCAACAATCATCACCGTGAAATCAGAGGGTGTAATTTCCATTATTGCAAACTTTTTCTAAAATAATCTATTGTCTTAACAAGCCCCTCATCAATTTCAATTTTTGGACTCCAGCCAATAATTTCTTTAGCTAACGATATATCGGGCTGCCTCTGCCTGGGGTCATCGGAAGGAAGATCCTTTATAACAAATCCGGATTTTGTCCCGGTTAGTTTAATGACCTTTTCAGCAAGTTCTCTTATTGTAAATTCATTAGGATTCCCAATATTTACCGGGCCGATAAAACTATCATCAGTGTTATTCATAACCCTGATCATTGCTTCAATCAGATCGTCAATGTACTGAAAACTTCTGGTCTGACCTCCACCTCCATAAAGTGTTATATCCTCACCTTTAAGTGCCTGGACAATAAAATTAGAGACTACCCGGCCATCGTTTGGATGCATTTTGGGACCATAAGTATTAAATATTCTTATAATCTTTATTTTCACCCTGTTTTGCCTGTGATAATCCATAAAAAGAGTTTCCGCACATCTCTTTCCCTCATCGTAGCAAGACCTTATACCAATTGGATTTACATTACCCCAGTAACTCTCCTCCTGAGGATGAACCGAAGGATCTCCGTAAACCTCACTTGTTGAGGCCTGAAGTATCCTGGCCTTAACCCTTTTTGCGAGGCCGAGCATGTTTATTGCTCCCATCACGGAAGTCTTTACTGTTTTGATAGGGTTATACTGATAATGAACCGGAGAGGCGGGACAAGCAAGATTATAAATCTGGTCAACCTCAGCATAAAAAGGATGTGTAACATCATGTCTTACGAGTTCAAAATGCGGGTTTCCAATTAGATGTATAACATTTTCTTTTGTCCCGGTAAAAAAATTATCCAGACAAATTACATCGTTACCCTCATTAAGAAGCCTTTCACACAGATGTGAACCAATAAATCCCGCACCACCTGTTACTAGTATCCTTTTCATAATTAGTTGTTTTTACCGATAGAACAGAGCCTGAAACCTTCTGCCTTAAGCTCATTATTGTCATAAATATTTCTTCCGTCAACAACAATATTTCCTTTCATAAGCCCTTTAACCCTAGTCCATGACGGCAATCTGAACTGTTTCCATTCAGTCAGAAGAGCAATAGCATCTGCACCATCAACAGAATCGTAAATATTATTGCAGTATTGGACAATATTTCCAATTCTTCTCTTTGACTCCTCCATTGCAACCGGATCAAAAACCCTAACAGTTGCCCCGGCCTCAATAAGCCTCTCTATAACAACAAGCGATGGAGCCTCTCTCATATCATCTGTATCAGGTTTAAATGAAAGTCCCCACAAAGCAATTACCTTTCCTTTAAGGATTCCGGCAAAAGCATGTTGTAATTTTTTGAAAACAATCTCTTTTTGCTCATTATTAACCTCCTCAACCGCCTCCACTATTTTCATTTCAACCCCATAATCTTTTCCACTTCTGGCAAGAGCCTTGACATCTTTTGGAAAACATGAGCCACCATAACCAGCTCCTGCATAAAGAAAACTCATCCCTATTCTTTTATCTGATCCTATCCCCTTTCTTACCATTTCAACATTTGCCCCCGTAGCCTCACACAATCTTGCTATCTCATTCATAAAGCTTATTCTTGTGGCTAGCATCGCATTTGCTGCGTATTTAGTCATTTCTGCAGAGGAGATATCCATGAAAATTATTGGAAAACCATTAAGAACAAAAGGTTTGTACAGCCTCTCCATCATGAGAGCAGCCCTATCGTTCTCAACACCAACAACCACCCTGTCTGGTGACATGAAGTCTTTTATTGCAGCACCCTCTTTTAAAAATTCAGGGTTAGAGGCAACATCAAATTCAATATTTTTCCCTCTCAATCTTAATTCCTCACTGATAGCTGCTTTCACTTTGGCTGCCGTTCCAACGGGTACCGTGCTTTTTGTAACAAGCAGAACATAGTTATTCATGTTTCTTCCAATTGTCCTCGCTACATTAAGGACATAACGCAAATCGGCACTGCCATCTTCGTCAGGAGGAGTTCCTACAGCACTAAAAATAATTGATACCCCATCAATTACACTTTCAAGACTCTCACTAAAAGTCAATCTGCCCTCTCTAACATTTTTATCAACCAACTCTTTAATACCAGGTTCGTAAATGGGCATTATACCTTTTCTTAGCAAATCTATCTTATTGGTATCTATGTCTACACAAACAACACTAACACCCATTTCAGCAAAACAAGCACCAGTTACTAATCCCACGTAACCAGTGCCTACTATGGCAATATTCATCATTTAATTAATCTAAATTAAGAAGTTTAGAAATAGTCTTCCTTAGAGTCTCTGCCCTGTATGGCTTTGTTATGTACTCTGTACATCCCGATTGAAGAGCGACGCTTCTGTCATTATCATATGCAAATGCTGTTAAAGCAATTATTGGTACTGTCACGCCCATTTGCCTGAGTTTTCTGGTAGCCTCGAGTCCATCCATTACCGGCATCTTCATATCCATAAGAATTATATCCGGTTCAATAGAAGTATACAATTCAATTGCCTCAGCCCCATTATTTGCTCTGTATATATCATATACCCCTTTTAACATGGCCTTGGCAAGTATGTAATTACTGTCATTGTCTTCTGCGTAAAGAATTTTGATTTTTTTAATCTCTTCCATAACAGGATTACTATTGTATCATAATTTGCGTAAATTTAACATATTCTTTGTTATTTAATTATTTTAAATCAAAATTTCAGTCTGTGAATTGAATTAAAATGGCTTAAGGAAACTCAGTAACAAAGTTGTTACCCTATGTATCATTATAGTGTTATTAATTTATTTAATGTTAATTACATAATAAAAAGAGAAGAGTACACAGAAATTGAGAAAAAGTTTCTAGTTTCCGGTGATTACAAAATACATGTAAAATCAAGTAACAAAATCATCCAGGGTTATATTTCACACTAATCATCAAGGAGTGTCAGAACAAGGATTAAGGACAATTCCGGATACATTACAATAAAAGGAGAGACAACAACCGGTGGAATTAAAAGATTTGAATGGGGAAACCCTTTTGAGAGACCCGAATGTTTTGGAATAGAAGTTAGTCACGATATTAAATACTACAACTCAGAATTATCAGTTACTCCGTTTTCTTACTGGTAGCTTTGCTCGAATTTAAACTATATATAATATTAAAATTTAGGCGCTTAATTTTAAGTGCCTAAATTATTAGTTCTTTATTGAAGCTATCTCTTTTATTGCAGTAATTGCTGCTTTGACCTCCTCTTCGGTGGTAAAAGCACCAATACTCATTCTTACAGTTCCGTGAATATCAAATGTACCAATTTGTTTATGGACAAAAGGAGCACACTGAAGCCCGGTCCTAACCGCAATATTATAGTCCACATCCAGCATTGTCCCAACATCTGATGCTTCGAATCCATTTATATTAAAAGATACTACGGGATTTTTATTTTCTCTTCCGTTAGCACAATATGTAAGAACACCCTTTGTCTTTTTTATCTCACTTACAAGCATATCCCACAAATCCATCTCTCTTTCATGTATCTTTGATATTCCTTGCTCTGTAATCCACTTAACTCCGGCATAGAGCCCCCCTACACCCAGTAAATTTAGGGTTCCATACTCCAGCCTGTAGGGATACTCATCAAGATGAGACAGGTGAGCAGATCTTACTCCTGTACCACCCGCTCTGGTGTGTTTTATCTCTATACCCTCTCTGACATATGAACCGCCTATTCCGGTAGGTCCCATCAAACATTTATGACCGGTGAAACAGTATACATCAACATTACAATCCTGCATGTCAAACTCAACAGCTCCGGCTCCCTGACTTCCATCTACGA
>JAGPLK010000031.1 GCA_018053445.1 Bacteroidales bacterium
ATTAAAACCGGCTTAGAGGTTCTCAAAGCCTCAAACTTTAAAATCCTTGAGGGCAAAAGAGTGGGACTTATAACAAATCCTACAGGTTTTGACAACAATCTCAAATCTACCATTGATGTTCTGCATGAGGCAAAGAATGTTAAACTGGTTGCTTTGTTCGGCCCTGAGCATGGTGTGAGAGGAGATGTTCACGCCGGTGACAAAGTAGAGAATATGACAGATTCCAAGACCGGACTTCCTGTTTTTTCACTCTACGGAAAAACCAGGAAAGCTACCCCTGAAATGTTAAAGGATATCGATGTACTTGTATATGATATTCAGGATATCGGAAGCCGTTCATTTACCTATATAAGCACAATGGGGCTTGCAATGGAGGCCGCAGCTGAAAATAATATTGAATTTATTGTACTAGACAGACCAAATCCGCTGGGAGGAGAGAAGATTGAAGGCAATCTTACTGAAGATGGATTTATTTCATTTGTAAGTCAGTTTAAGATCCCTTATATATATGGCCTTACATGCGGAGAATTGGCAGTTATGCTTAACGAAGAGAATATGCTTGGTAAAAAGTGCAAGCTCTCAGTAGTTGAGATGGAGGGGTGGAAGAGATGTATGACATTCGATGAAACAGGGCTTCAGTGGGTTCCTTCATCACCTCATATTCCTCAGCCAATCAGTGCTATTGCCTATCCAATTTCAGGAATTTTGGGTGAGCTTGGCTATATGTCTATTGGAGTTGGCTATACAATTCCATTTCAGATGTTTGCTGCCGAGTGGGTTGAGGCAGAAAAGCTAGCAGAGAGGCTCAATAGTTATGAGTTGCCGGGATTGATTTTCCGACCATTGCACTTGAAACCTTTTTATGCAGTAGGGGTAGGTAAAAATCTCCAGGGCGTACAGGTTCATGTTATGAATTATAAAAATGCTGCTCTATCAGATGTGCAGTTCTGGGTAATGCAGGCTGTTGCAGAGCTGTGGCCTGAAAAAGCTGTTTTTGCAAATGCAAGCGAGGGCAGATACAGAATGTTTGACCAGGTTTCCGGCAGTGATCAGATAAGGCTTCGCTTTTCAAAGAGACATAAATTTGAAGATATAAAAGAATACTGGTACAAGGATGTAGAGTCATTCAGAAAACTATCGCAAAAATACTACCTCTACAAATAACATAAGGTAATTATAAAAAAGCCGCATCCATACAGGAATGCGGCTTTTTTTCTATCTTTATGCCATATACACTATGATTATGCATAGACAATTAATATCTTTTTTATCTTCTATTGGTTTTATGTTAATATCCCTTGCGGCAGGTGCACAAACCAATGAAATTCATAATGAAGCACATAAACAGGCTGTTGAAATTCATAATAAGGCTCACGAGCACGCGGTAGAGACCCATAAACAAGCTGTTGAGAGTCACAAACAGATTGCAGAGGATCAGAGAAGGGTTGCTGATAAGAACAAAAAGGCTATCAAAAGGGACAAAAAGAGCAAAAAGTCTAAAAAGAGGTAAATCCTCTCTTTAATCTGGATAAACCATCCTCAACTCTGGCTTTATTTGTTCCAATATTCATTCGGAAGAAACCCTCTCCCTCAGATCCAAATGCAAGTCCGTCGTTCAGCCCGAGTTTTGAAATATTCAGGAGGCGGTTTCTCACCTCTTCGTGAGTATATCCGGTTTTGCGGAAATCGAGCCATAGGAGAAACGAACTTTGCGGTTTAAGGAAAGTTACTCCCGGAACCTCTCTTTTAAGAAAGTCGAAAGCAAAATCAATGTTCTTCTCCAGATATTTTGTTAGCTCTGCAAGCCACTCTCCTCCATCTTTGTATGCAGCAGCCATTGAAATATGGCCAAAAAGGTTCCCAAGATCAAGGTGAAATCTTTTTAGCTCTCTGTTATAACTCGCCATCAAACTATCGGAGGAGGAGACAATAACTGAGTTAAGCATTCCGGCCACATTGAATGTTTTACTGGGAGCCATAGCAGTGATTGTATTATCCGCAATCTCTGGGGACATTGTTGCCATAACTGTATGCTTGTTCCCGTAAAGAGAGAGATCAGCATGAATCTCGTCTGAAAAAATGATTGTGCCATATTTACAGCAAAGATCTCCCATCTTTTTTAACTCCTCCGGGCTCCAAACCCTGCCTAGCGGATTATGAGAATTGCAAAGAATAAAAATCTTGATTCCTTCAGCAAGTCTATTCTCAAAATCTGCCCAGTCAATTTCCCATCCACTATCTGTGTTTATTAAAGGACTCTTAACGAGTGTGCGGTTATTTTCAATTACAATTGCATGAAATGGCGGATATACAGGAGTCTGAATAAGAATTTTGTCCCCCTTTTCAGTTAGCGCGTTTATCGCCAGTGGCAAGGCTGCAACTATTCCAGGTGCAGATGAAATCCACTCGCGTCTGAGGCTCCAGTTGTATCTGCTCTCTACCCATTCAATGAATGAATCCACAGAATCGGCAGAGCGAAATCCATATCCGTATACCCCATGTTCAGCAGCATCTCTTACCGCTTTTAAAACGGCAGGTGCTGTCTGGAAATCCATATCTGCAACCCACATAGGAAGAATATCATCTCTTCCGAATACCTCATTCAAAGAGTCATACTTGACGGAGAAGCTTCCCCGTCTATCTATTTGTTCGTCAAAATTGTACATAGTTTTCTATCTGTATTTTACAGCTGTTCCGGCAGCTGTGACCATTAACATTGAACCTCCAACTGTTTCGTAATCAAGGTCAATGGCAATTATTGCGTTGGCTCCCATAGCCATAGCCTGGGCTGTAATCTCTTTCAGACACTCCTCTTTGGCCTCCTTTAATACCTGTTCATATGAGCCTGATCTTCCTCCTACTATATCTCTGATTCCGGCCAGAAAATCTCTTACTATATTAGCCCCTATTATTGTCTCTCCGGAAACAAGTCCGTAGTAGTGTTCAATTACTTTACCCTCTATTGTGGATGTTGTTGTTAATAACATGGTTTGTAGAATTATATTAATTACTTTTTATTCTCTTTTGAGTATAGTGAGACCAGGTTAATAATTACCTCTGTTGCTTTCTCCATACTCTCTGCTGGGATATACTCAAACTTGCCGTGAAAGTTATGCCCACCTGCAAATATATTAGGACAAGGCAGACCCATAAACGAGAGTCTGGCTCCGTCAGTCCCACCTCTTATTGGTTTAATTTTAGGTTTGATACCAGCCATCTCCATTGCTTTAACTGCTTTCTCTATAATATGATAGTGAGGTTCAACCTGTTTTCTCATATTATAGTACTGATCTTTCAGTTCAAGAGAAAAAGTGCCCTCACCATATTTCTTGTTTAGAAAATCAACACACTGACTAATCAAAACCTTTTTTGACTCAAATTTATCAAAGTCATGATCTCTGATTATGTATTGGATATTAGCTTTTTCAACAGTTCCGTCAAATCTGATAATATGAAAAAAACCTTCGTATTCTGTAGTGTATTCAGGCCTTTGATCTACAGGAAGCATTGCATTAAGTTCAGTGCCGAGGATTATTGCATTAATCATCTTATCCTTTGCATAACCGGGATGGATATTTCTTCCCTGAATAAAAATCTTTGCAGAGGCGGCATTGAAGTTCTCGTATTCCAATTCTCCAATCTCGCCTCCATCTAGAGTATACGCAAACTCCGCTCCAAATTTTTCCACATCAAATTTGTCAACACCCCTTCCTATCTCTTCATCAGGAGTAAAGCCGATTTTTATTGTCCCATGGCTAAATTCCGGATGGGTCATGATATATTCTGCAGCAGTCATAATCTCGGCTACACCAGCCTTATCGTCAGCTGCCAGGAGCGTGGTGCCGTCTGTTGTAATTAAAGTCTGACCCTTATATTTAAGCAGTTCGGGAAAATCATCAACCTTCATTACAAAGCCTAACTCTTTATTAATAATAATGTCAGAGCCATCGTAGCTTTTAATGATTTGAGGTTTTATATTTGCCCCAGAAGCATCAGGAGCACTATCCACATGGGCAATAAATCCAATTGCAGGGACATCCTCACCCTCCGGAAGATTTGACGGGATTGTAGCCATTACATAGCCCCACTCATCAAGTTCAGCATTATTTATACCCATCTCCCTTAACTCCTTTACCAACAGCCTGGACAAATCAAGTTGCTTTGAAGTGCTGGGTTGGCTTTCTGACTCGGGATCGGATGCTGTGTCAATTGAAATATATCTCAGAAATTTCTCTAAAACTTTCTCTTTCATAATAAAGTATGTTGTTATCAAAATTAATTTACGGTGCCGTTACATTATAAGCAGGCTTAGACCCATAACAGCCATACCGGCAATTACACCAATAATAGCAGGATGGTGTTCTCCGTATTTCTCTGCAGTAGGCAGAAGTTCGTCAAGTGAAATGTACACCATGATACCTGCAACTCCTGCTAAAATTACCCCCATAAATGATTCGTGGAAAAAATATGAGAGCATAAAATAGCCAAAAACAGCACCAAGTGGCTCAGCCAATCCTGAAAGAAGAGAGTTCCAAAAAGCCTTTTTCCTGCTTTTTGTTGCGTAGTATATTGGAATAGCAACTGCAATTCCTTCAGGGATATTGTGAATACCAATTGCAACTGCTATTGTTGCACCAAGAGCAGGATCATTCATTGCACTGACAAAAGTGGCAATTCCCTCGGGGAAATTGTGAATTGCTATAGCAAAGGCAGACATAAAACCAAGCCTCATCAGCCCTTTGTCTCTGTTTTCTCCATTAATCTTGTTGATAGAGAGATCTCCCGGTTCATGAGGGTTTTCATAAGAGGGCACAAGATAGTCAATGATGGCAATCAGGGCTATACCCCCAAAGAAAGCAAGAAGAGTATAGAAGTTTCCTGGTTTTTCACCATACAAAATTCCTAGTTGCTCCTGTGCGTCTGGATAGAGCTCTACGAGAGAGATGAATATCATCACCCCGGCAGAAAATCCCAGCGAAGCAGCCAGGAACTTTGGGGAAAATTTCTTGTACAAAAGTACTATCCCACTTCCGATGGCTGTTGATAGACCTGCAAATAGCGTAAGCGCAAAGGCGGTTATATAGTTTCCTTCCATATCAGATTATATAATTAATCCTCTCTCTTTGCTCTGAGGCTATCCCAGGCAAGGTAGAAGATAATAAGCAGATACATTCCAAGAGCCAGAAGTTCTCCTCCGCTGGACCCCATCCACTCGGTATTAAGCAGATTTATTCCGCCAAAGCGAAGAACAGCGCTTACTACTCCCATCAGGGCACCTCCGGCAATAAAACCTGATGCTAGCAGAGTCCCTCTATCTTTACGGGCAGTATTCAGCGCATCATCTTTGCTTCTTGTTGAGACGAACCAGGCAATAGCTCCACCGGCAAGAAGGGGAAGATTGAGTTCAAGAGGGATAAACATCCCAAGAGAGAATGCAAGTGCAGGAATTCCAAAGAATGTGAGGGCAATTGAAATAATTGCTCCAATCCCGTAAAGAACCCATGGCGCTCCACCTCCGGACATCAAAGGCTCTATTACTGCCGCCATTGCGTTGGCCTGTGGGGCAACAAGTGCATGTTCTCCAACAAACCCATATGTTTTGTTAAGAATCATCATAACACCACCTACTGTTGCAGCCGCTACCAGAGTTCCCAGAAATTTCCACTGCTGCTGTTTTGCAGGAGTGGTTCCCAGCCAGTAACCAATTTTAAGGTCAGTTATAAAAGCTCCCGATACAGAAAGAGCAGTACATACTACACCTCCAATAATAAGGGCTGCTGTCATTCCCGCTGTCCCTGTAAGACCGCTTGCCACCATAACAACTGAGGCCAGTATTAAAGTCATAAGGGTCATTCCGCTAACCGGGTTAGTACCTACGATAGCAATTGCATTTGCAGCAACCGTAGTAAAGAGAAATGCAATGATTGCAACAACCAGCAAAGCTATAACAGCATGGAAGAGGTTATCCACAACTCCAAAGTAGAAGAATATGAATGTTGCTGCAAGTGCAAGCATAATTCCTATTGCAATAATCTTCATCGGCAGATCGCGTTGTGTTCGCAGTGTTGATTTTTCTCCCTTTGCACCTCCGGAAAGCTCTTTTGCAGCAAGACCAAAAGCCGATTTTATAATGCCGGAGGATTTAATAATTCCAATTACACCTGCAGTTGCTATACCCCCAATACCAATATGTCTGGCGTATGTTCTGAAGATCTCTTCAGGAGACATATTTCCAACAATGGTTGTCAGGCCTGCATTCATCAGGTCTATTACCTGATCACCAAAGGCAAGGTTCATAAGTGGTATGATAACAAACCATACCAGCATTGAACCCAGGCTTATTATAAATGAATATTTAAGACCTATTATATACCCAAGCCCCAGGACTGCAGCACCAACATTTATCTTGAAGACAACCTTGGCTTTCTCTGCAATAGCCTCCCCAAAAGGAAGAACCCTTGAAGTGAACACCTCTGACCATAGCCCAAAAGTAGAGACCACAAAGTCATAAACCCCTCCGATAAGTCCGCTTATCAGCAGAAGCTTTGCTCCTTTGCCACCGGTCTCTCCACTGACAAGTACCTGAGTTGTAGCTGTTGCTTCCGGAAAAGGAAATTTTCCATGCATCTCTTTTACAAAATATTTTCTGAAAGGGATTAGAAATAATATTCCCAGAACTCCTCCAAGCAGGGAGCTCATAAAAACTTTTGCAAAATCAACTGTAAGTTCAGGATATTTTGCCTGAAGTATGTATAAAGCAGGAAGGGTAAATATGGCACCCGCTACAATTGCTCCAGAGCTTGCCCCGATGGATTGTATAATAACATTCTCACCAAGAGCATTCTTGCGCTTAAGTGCGCCTGAGATACCCACAGCAATAATTGCAATTGGAATAGCAGCTTCAAAAACCTGCCCGACTTTCAGACCCAGATAGGCAGCAGCAGCAGAAAAAATTATTGTCATAAGTATACCCATCGAGACAGACCACGGAGTCACCTCCGGATATGATTTTTCCGGGGACATAAGTGGTTTATACTCTTCGCCTTCTTTAAGCTCTCTGTATGCGTTTTCAGGTAGCCCTTTTGGTTTGGTTTCCTTTATTTCCATAATAAGTTTCAGTTAATCTTTCAAAGATATGAAAAATATAAATTATTCTTTTACCTTTGCGACCCATATGAATTCAACAGGCAGTCATATCAATTTAAGCAAGAAACACAGACACGTCCGACGATGTGCCCAAGTGGCCTTAAAACAATCTGCTTAAGATTGCCGGAAGGTTTCTGACCTTCATATTAACCCCAGTATCCACATTTTTTACATTTTACACCAGAATGAGTGTCAGCATTGTAGTGGCCGATTCGAGCCATACTGTGTATGCAGAAAAAATCTGCGAACTAATGTATATATCTGCGCAAGAGCGTGGTACAGGTATTGCCAGAAGATCTCCTGAATATATAGCCAAAAAGATGAGTGATGGAAAGGCTATAATAGCCATTGAGAATGGTGAGGCTGTAGGCTTTTCATATATAGAGACATGGAGTCATAGCAGATTTGTGGCAAACTCCGGCCTTATTGTAGCCCACTCCCATAGAAATACAGGACTGGCAAGGAAAATCAAGTCAAGAATTTTCAAGCTCTCAAGGAGGCTTTATCCGGGTGCAAAAATATTCAGTATTACAACCGGACTGGCTGTTATGAAGATTAACTATGAACTGGGATTTCGCCCTGTTACATTTTCTGAACTTACAGAGGATCCGGATTTTTGGAAGGGCTGTGAAGGTTGCAGAAACTATGACATCCTCCAGAGAAACAATCATAAAATGTGCCTCTGTACAGGATTGCTTTTTGATCCGGAATATAAATCGGCAAAGAGAACTCCGTTAGGAAAATTTATTTCACTTTTCTCACTATAAAATGTCATCCAAGATGAAAGAAAAAGTTGTATTGGCGTTCAGCGGAGGGCTGGACACATCGTTCTGTGTTCCTTACCTTATTAAAGAGAGGGGTCTTGAGGTTCATACTGTAATGGTTAATACCGGTGGATTTACAAAAGAGGAGGAGCAGAAAATTGAGGAGAGAGCAATTTCACTGGGAGCAACATCACACAAAACCATTGATGCTGTTGAGGAATACTACACAAAGGGTATAAAGTATTTGATATTTGGTAATATCCTTAAAAACGGAACATACCCTCTCTCTGTAAGTTCTGAAAGAATTTTTCAGGCACTTGCAGTTCTTGAAGAGGTAAAGAGAGTTGATGCCAAATATGTAGCTCACGGAAGCACCGGAGCCGGAAACGACCAGGTGCGCTTTGATCTTGTATTTGAGGTTATGGCTCCCGGTGTTGAGATTATAGCGCCTATCAGGGAACTTTCACTAACAAGAGCACAGGAGATAGAGTATCTGGCAAAGCACGGCTGTGAACTCTCATGGGAGAAGGCTAAATACTCAATTAATCAGGGCCTGTGGGGAACAAGTATAGGAGGTGTAGAGACCCTTACTGCAGAAGGTTTTCTGCCAGAAAACGCATACCCGTCTCAGCTTAAAAAGCGCGAATCTGTTATAGTTAAAATTGGTTTCCGGAAGGGAGAGCCTGTTTCACTTGACGGAAAATCACTTTCGCCTGTTGAGGTTATAAGGGAGCTGGCGTTAATTGCCGGATCCTATGCAGTGGGAAGAGATGTTCATGTGGGCGATACAATAATCGGCATAAAAGGGAGAGTGGCATTTGAAGCGGCTGCTCCAATGATAATAATAAAGGCGCATCATCTTCTGGAGAAGCATACTCTGACTAAGGGTCAGCTATACTGGAAAGATCAGCTTGCAGGATGGTATGGTCAGCTGATGCATGAAGCACAATACCTTGATCCATTAGCAAGAAACATAGAGAATTTTCTGGAAGATACACAAACCTCTGTAACCGGAGAGGTCTCTGTAGAGCTTCGTCCGTATCATTTCTCAGTTCTTGGCTGCAGTTCAGAATATGATCTGATGAACTCGGCTTTTGGACAGTATGGAGAGATGAATAAATCTTTTACCGGCCAGGATGTCATAGGATTTACCAAGGTTCTTGCGAACCCTCTAAAAATCTACTATTCAGTACATAAAAATGATTAAGGTGGCAATTGCCGGGGCGACCGGATATACAGGGGGTGAGCTTATAAGGATATTGTTGAATCATCCGGATATTGAGCTTAAGTGGTTGATAAGCACAACTTCTGCAGGTGAAAAAGTCTCAAGTGTTCACCGAGACCTTCTGGGGGAGTGTAACCTTACTTTTACAGATAGCCTGGGAGATCCCGATGTTCTTTTTATGGCACTGGGTCACGGCCTTTCAAGACAATTTCTCTCTGCTGAAAAAATCTCCGGGGAGTGCAAGGTTATTGATCTTGGAAATGATTTCAGACTTGATGGAAAATGGGGAGAAGATCATTTTGTATATGGATTATCAGAACTGCTATTCGAAGAGATCTCCAGAGCAAGATTTGTTGCAAACCCCGGCTGTTTTGCAACTTCAATAAATCTTGCCCTTGCACCACTTGCTCAAGCCGGACTACTCAAAAACGAGTCTCATGTTCATGCAATCACCGGATCAACCGGAGCTGGAAAAGCACTCTCCGGCACATCTCATTTCAGCTACAGAGAGAATAACATATCAATTTACAAGCCATTTACTCATCAGCACCTTGCTGAAATTGGAATGACGCTTGACAGATTTGCAGGCAGGAAGGTTCCGGCTGTAAACATGGTCCCTCTCAGGGGTGATTTTACCAGAGGAATTCTTGCAAGTATTTACACAGAGGTTGAAGAGAGCTACGATATCAACGCTATAAAGGAGTTGTTCAAAGAGAGATACTCAGCATCTCCTTTTGTAATTATCTCAGAAGAGGATATCTGTCTCAAGGAGGTAATTAATACTAACAAAGCCATGCTTCATATAGCGAGGCATGGAAAGTATATACATATTACATCAATTATTGACAATCTTCTAAAAGGAGCCTCGGGACAAGCAGTTCAGAATATGAATATTATGCTGGGTCTTCCTGTGGATAGAGCTCTGAAATTAAAGGGAATAGGATTTTAAAAAGATGAAGAATTTTGAAGTTTACAAATTGTGGCCTGTTGAGCTAACCAGGGGAACCGGAGCAAGATTATGGGATAAAGAGGGTAAGGAGTATCTAGATATGTATGGTGGGCACGCTGTGATATCAATAGGGCATTCGCACCCCAAATATGTCTCGGCTATATCAGACCAGGTTGCTAAACTTGGTTTCTACTCAAACTCAGTTACTAATTCTCTGCAGAGTGAATATGCAGCCAGACTGGGAGAGGTCTCAGGGTGCAATGATTATTCTCTTTTCTTATGTAATTCCGGTGCCGAGGCAAATGAGAATGCAATGAAACTTGCCTCTTTTCAAACAGGAAAGAGCAGGATTCTGGCATTCAAAGGGGCATTTCACGGAAGAACCTCAGGAGCTGTGGCTACTACAGATAACAAGGCAATTAGGGCCCCTTTTAACAGAACAAACAAGGTGACATTTATCCCGATTAACGATATCTCTCTTGCAGAGAGAGAACTTACAAAGGGGGAGTATGCTGCTGTAATTATTGAAGGGATACAGGGAGTTGCCGGTATAATAATGCCGGATGACAGGTTTCTGACTGACTTAAGAAGGCTGTGTGATAAACATAAGGTTATGCTTATTCTGGACGAGGTTCAGAGTGGCTGTGGAAGAACAGGAAGGTATTTTGCACATCAGTATTCGGGTATAAAGCCGGATATGATAACAGCTGCAAAGGGAATAGGAAACGGTTTCCCTGTTGGAGCAGTTCTTATTTCTCACAAAATTGGAGCCGTGGCAGGTATGCTTGGAACCACTTTTGGGGGGAATCATTTAGCATGCGCAGCAGCTCTGGCTGTTCTTAGCGTTATAGAAGAGGAGGATCTTATGAATAATGCCGTTAAAATTGGCGAATATATTTCAAAAGAGTTAAGCAGTTGTAATTCGGTATCTGAAATAAGGGGAAGAGGCCTTATGATAGGGATAGAGCTAAAGGAGGGTTATGAAAAAATTAAAGAGAGACTGCTATTCCAAAAATGTGTCTTTACTGGATCTGCAGGGAGTAATGTGATTAGAATTCTTCCTCCACTAAATATCACAATCAATGATGCAGATGAATTTATTACAGCATTTAAAGAACTTGAAAAGGAGATACAATGAGAAATTTTACAAAAGCAGGTGATATAGGCACATTGGAACATGCCTTAAATCTGGCATGGGATGTAAAAATAAACCCATTTGCAGATAAGGAGCTGGGAAGAGACAAAACACTTCTTATGATTTTCTTTAACTCAAGTCTGAGGACTCGGCTTAGTACGCAAAAGGCGGCCATGAATCTTGGAATGAATGTTATAGTTTTGGATATTAATCAAGGTGCATGGAAGCTTGAAACAGAACTTGGGGTTATAATGGATGGTGACAAACCTGAACATATTCTTGAAGCTATTCCTGTAATGGGAAGCTATTGTGATGTTATTGGAGTGAGGTCTTTTGCGAATCTTCAGAATAGAGAATCTGATTATTGTGAGGAGATAATTAATCAGTTCATAAGATTATCCGGTAAGCCGGTGTTTAGTATGGAGTCTGCAACAAGACACCCTCTTCAGAGTTATGCGGATGTTATCACCATTGAGGAGTACAAAAGGGTTCAAAGACCTAAAGTGGTTCTTGCATGGGCTCCTCACCCAAGACCCCTTCCTCAGGCTGTTGCCAACTCGTTTGCAGAGTGGATTAATAGTACGGAGTACGAATTTGTTATTACCCATCCTCAGGGTTATGAACTGGCTCAGGAGTTTACAGGAAATGCTAAAATTGAGTACGACTGGCGCAAGGCATATGAGGGAGCCCATTTTGTGTATGCTAAAAATTGGTCTGCATACAGCGGAAAAAATTACGGGAAAGTTTTACATATGGACAGATCCTGGACAGTTGACAGTGAAAAGATGGCAATAACAGATGATGCATTTTTTATGCACTGTTTGCCTGTAAGAAGGAATATGATAGTTACCGATGAGGTTATAGACTCCTCCTCGTCCATTGTTGTTCACCAAGCCTCAAACAGAGTTGTCTCTGCTCAGGCTGTGTTAAGAGAGATCCTAAGAAATATTTAAAAATCGAAGAGATGAAAGTCCTTAATGTCGTAAAAATTGGAGGGAATGTTGTAGATAATCCGGAGGCTCTGGAGAGGTTTCTTATTATGTTCAACAAAATGGAGGGACCAAAGATTCTTATTCACGGAGGAGGCATACTCGCAAGCGAAATGTCTGCAACTCTCGGGATAAAAACAGTTATGAAAGATGGCCGCCGTGTAACAGATGCAGAGACACTGAAGATCTGTACAATGGTTTATGCAGGATGGGTAAATAAAAGTATTGTGGCCGCTCTTCAGAAAATTGGCTGCGATTCTCTTGGGCTGTCCGGGGCTGATGCAGGTTGTGTCCCAGCTAAAAGACGCTCTCCTGAGCCGTTTGATTTTGGTTTTGTGGGCGATGTTAATCCGGCGGAGGTAAATTCCGGATTCATAAGTAGCTTGATAGGAAGAGGTATAACACCTGTTTTCTGTCCTGTAACTTATGAAAAATCCGGGAACCTGCTTAATACCAATGCAGATACAATGGCCTCATCAATAGCAATTGCTATGTCCCATCATTACTACACCAGATTGGTTTATTGTTTTGAAAAAAAGGGTGTGTTGTATGATCAGGCTAATGAAGAGAGTGTAATTCCGCTGATTAATACGGAGGGTTACAACAGGCTAAAAAAAGAGGGTGTAGTGACTGCCGGTATGATTCCAAAGTTGGATAATGCCTATTATGCTTTAGAAAAGGGGGTCTCTGAGGTTTATATAAAGGAGTGGACTGCCATTGCTCATAAGGCTGGAACAATGTTAAAACTCTGATGAAAGATACTCTTTTAAGTCAAATGACTGCAAAAGCAGCAGGATTGCTGAGGGAGATGGTCTCAATTCCATCTTACTCCGGAGAGGAGGATGCTCTATCGGATTTGATAGAGAAAAAGCTTGGAGCGGAGGGTGTTGATGTGAACAGAGTGGGCAATAACCTGTGGGCACTTGCTTATCCTTATAATTCTGAGGCTCCTCTGCTAATGCTGAACTCTCATATTGATACTGTAAGACCGTCTCAATCATACACATTTGATCCGTTCAATTCATCTTCAGATAATAGTGTAATCCGGGGTCTTGGCAGTAATGATGCGGGTGCCTCTGTTGTGAGCATGATAGAGACATTCTTATATTTCAGAAAAAATGTTTTGCCATTCAATTTATTACTTGCAATCAGTGCAGAGGAGGAAAATTCCGGTACTAACGGGATGAAGATGCTTTATCCCCTGTTACCTAAGGCTGACTGTGCCGTAATTGGTGAGCCGACAAAAATGGAGACAGCCATAGCAGAGAGAGGTCTGATTGTTATTGATGCTACTTCAAGGGGTGTAAGCGGACATGCTGCAAGAGATGAGGGTGTCAATGCAATAATGATTGCTCATCAAGATATTTCTAAATTAGTTTCATACAAATTTGACAAAGTATCACCTCTGATGGGAGAGGTGAAGATTAGTGTAACAAGGATAGAGGCCGGAAGAGAGCACAATGTAGTTCCTGACAGATGCACTTTTACTTTGGATATAAGACCCAATGATCAGTATACTAATGAGGAGATATTTTATATCCTTGAAGATTTGCTTAAAAGTGACCTGAAACCAAGGTCGCTTGGGAACAGGTGTTCAAAAACACCGGATGGACATCAACTTATTGAGTGTGCCCGGAGATGCGGATTTCCACTATATGTATCACCTACAACTTCTGACTGGATAAGAGTGCCACTCCCCGCAATAAAGATGGGGCCTGGTGATTCCGGTCGCTCTCACAGGGCCGATGAGTATGTCACAGTTGAGGAGTTGCGGGAGGGGATAAAGGGTTATGTGACTTTCATAAACAATTTAAATCTTAAGAGATGAGTTTACTTTGGAGCAAAGGGAGTAATCCTGACTCAAAAGTCAGTGAGTTTACTGTTGGTAAAGACAGAGAACTGGATTTGCAGATGGCAGGATTTGATATTGAGGGATCCATAGCCCATGTCAATATGATTGCATCAATTGGCTTGCTGCCGGATGACGAGGCTGCTCTTCTTGTTGAGGAGCTTGAAAAAATGGCAGATGATGTTAAGAGAGGCTTTTTTATTCTTGAGGATGGAGTGGAGGATATTCATTCTCAGGTTGAGATAAACCTGACAAAACGGGTAGGAGAGATAGGAAAAAAAATTCACTCAGGCAGATCCAGAAATGATCAGGTACTTGTAGATATTAAGCTATTTCTTAAAAGTGAGATAAAAAGAGTCCTCAACCAGACAGATCTATTATTTGATACACTAATCTCACTTAGTGAAGAGCATAAGGATATTCTGATTCCTGGCTACACACACAGCCAGATTGCCATGCCATCATCAGCAGGATTATGGTTAGGCGGTTATGCCGAGACTCTCTCAGATGATCTCTGGCTCCTTCTGTCGGCCTGGAATATAGCAGACCAGAACCCACTGGGATCCGCTGCCGGATATGGAAGCTCCTTTCCACTGGACAGGGAGATGACCACTACTCTTCTTGGATTTGGAACTATGCATTACAACTCAGCAGCTGCTCAGATGAGCAGGGGGAAAACAGAGAAGAGTCTGGCTTTTGCGATATCTTCAATTGCTTCCACTTTGAATAAACTGGCCTCTGACTCAATACTTTTTATGAATGGTAATTATGGCTTTATCTCATTTCCGGATGATGTTACAACGGGCTCAAGCATAATGCCACATAAGAAAAACCCGGATGTGTGGGAACTTATAAGAGGGCATTCCAACAGGCTGCAGAGCCTGCCCAATGAAATAACTATGATGACCACAAACCTTACTCACGGTTATCACAGGGATTTTCAGCTCCTGAAAGAGGTTTTGTTTCCCTCAATTAAAGTTGTTGTTGACATTATTGAGATGACAAATTTTATGCTCAAGAAAATGATAATAAAAAGGGATATTCTGGATGATAAAAAGTATGACTACCTCTTTACTGTTGAAGAGGTCAACAGGAGGGTAATATCGGGGACCCCTTTCAGAGATGCCTACAGGGAGGTGGGTGAAGAGGTTAATCAAGGCCGATTCAAGGCAGAAAAGAGAGTTGCCCATACTCACGAAGGGAGTATAGGCAACCTGTGTAACGAACAAATAGTAGTTAAATTTAAAACAATTGTCTCTATGTTTGGAAAGTAAAAATCTTAGAATCCAAACGAGAATTCATATTTGCCAAACAACAGGAATGCAATTGCTAAAGTCAGTATAATATTAAATGTTTGAGCAATAAGGAATGCGGCTGTGTATCGGTTGTTCTCCTTCCCAAACACTTTTCTGAAATCGGTTTCAAGCCCGATGGCAACAAATGCAACGGAGAAGAGGGTCTCTCTAAGAGCTTTGGCTGCACCGCTCAATCCCTTCGCTGTAGCCGGCTCTAATAGAAAGCTGAAAACAACAGATGCCAGCATAAACCCGATTACAAATTTTGGAAACCTGTCCCATATTACTGATGCAGATGGTCTTAACTCCTTATTAGTTCCTTTCATTGACCAATAAATTGAAATAGCAAATGCGGCAACCCCCAAAAGTGCATTTTGAGAGGCTTTTATTATAACACTTTGTGATTCAGCAATATCTCCCAGGAATTTTCCGGAAGCAACAACAGCGCCTGTTGTGTCAATAGTACCCCCCAGCCATGCTCCTGCAACCTCTTGTGTTAATCCCATAAGCTTTGCAAGAAAAGGCATTAAGTACATCATCGGGACAGCTACAACCAGAACCAGAGAGACAACAAAAGAGAGTTTCTTTGAATCACCCTTCATTGCACCGCTTGCAGCAATTGCGGCTGATACCCCGCATATTGAAACAGCTGTTGAGAGGAGTACACCCATCTCTTTGTCAATACCCAGTTTCTTTGAAAGCCAGAAAGAGAAGTTCCATACCAGTAAAATAACAATTATTGCCTGAACCATTCCCAGAGAGCCTGCCTTCATTATCTCCCCGAATATTATAGTTGTGCCAAGAACAACAAGACCGGCCTTTATGAAAAATTCACTTCTTGCCGCCGGCTCCAGCCATTTTGGCAACCCAAAAACATTTCTTATTAGTAATCCAATTGCAACAGAAAAAAAGACAGCTTCAAAACCAATCTGTTTTATTGGTGCAAGAGTACTTATATATTGAGCAAGAAAAGATAATCCGTAAATAAAGATGAATGAGAGCGGGAACCATCTCATTTTAACATCAAGGAGCTTAAGCCCAATATAGCTCAGACCAAAGATTATCACGAATTTTGTTACTTCAAAAGGGACTTTGGCAAACCAGTCAGGGTATCCCTCAGGGAACTGATACTTCACCTTGCCCAGGGATGGTACAAAAATTACAAGAATAACAAGAATTGCACCCATAAATGTAGCAATCCAATCCTCATTCTTGAATTGCAAGAAGAATTTTTTCATATAAGTAAGTTTAGTGTTAGTTGACTTCGACTAGTACAAATATAATTTTATTATTTAAATAGTAAAACGGTTTACTAATTTAAATAAAAAAAAACTCCTCTTTTGCAAGAGGAGAATTGGGCTATGGCTCTCTTAGTCTCTCTCCGGCACTCTCCTTAACAGCTTTTTTCCAGATATCTGTATATCCCGGGAAATCGGGTACGGGAGGTATTTTGTCAGAGTGGCCATTATTTTTAAATGAACCGTCCGGATTTTGTTTTTTTGTATTACCATCCATATATTTAACCAGAAGATATTCATCCAGTTTTTTCCACTTATTAAAGAGTTCGTTTGCTGAGTTTACGGAAAATTCAGTCGTAAGGGGAGCAATTCTCTCCGGACTCTTTTTTAAAAATTCTGACGCTTTTTGATCTGTCTCAGCTACTCTCTTCATCATCTCTTTTTCATGAGTATCTATTATTGATCTAACTTCTGTTCCTATATGGTTGTATCTGAGATAGGCAAACTGAGCAATTCTGTTTGTTATCCAGAACATAGAGGTAGGGGAGTACTCCAGCATTGAGCCATTTCCAAGTCTGTAGTTATCCGAAATAGAAGTAGATGAGGTGTATACAGGGGTTAGCGGAGAGGTGGCGGCATCATCAACTGCAAACCAGAATATGCCTCCTATCTGATCAGGTATATTGGGTCTCGCCTCTCCCACAAACCAAAAGCCGGTCTGCTGTGTTGCGATAGCTCTTTCATTTATATATTTCTCTCCGTCAACCTCGAATCCCATTGGTCTCCATCTGTAAGGCAGGGCATTTCCACCTGCACCTATATCTTTTGTCATATCCATAGCTGTACCCTCGTAGTGATCTCTCATCATATCGGCTACATCCTTGACACCCAATTTTCTCTTGGCTTTAACATAAAGAGGCATTCTGTTTTTAAGATTATGTCCAAGTGCGTAGTCCAGATATTTACTCATATCCTCCTCTGCATATCTGTTAAAGAAGCTCCATACCCTTGCGTCACATCCCCTGACTGTTGCTCCATCTGCAGGACCATATGTATCGGCAAAACTGAACTCTTCATCGCCTCCTTTGTACAACCCCTGCTCTCTGGCGTGAGTTATTACATCCGGTGCATACAGGCAATTTTCCGGGTCGTTTTTTGGAAATGTTGTTATCCTTGCCTGGTTTGCATGACCTGAAATATATCCGTCAGGTATTCGAATAGCAACCCAGACAGCTCCTTTGTTAATGTTTTTCCCGTCAACCACTTTTGGAGCCTTCCCTATTATCTCAAGAAACCAAACCTCACTCTTATCTGCGATGGATATTGATTCTCCTGAAGATGCATAACCATATTCATTAGCAAGAGTTGTTATCACATTTATTGCCTCCCTTGCAGTTTTAGCTCTTTGCAGAGCAATATACATAAGTGATCCGTAGTCAACTATACCCTGAGGATCATATTGAGACTCCAGACCGCCCCAGGTTGATTCACCTATAACAACCTGATGCTCGTTCATATTACCAATTACATTATATGTTTTTTCTGCCTGAGGAATTTTGCCAAGATACCTCTCCTTTCCCCACTCATATATATCAAGCGTGGAGTTTTTCTGGTATCTGCTTGCAGGATAGTGTACAAGTACACCATATCTGGTGTGAGAATCAGCAGAGTAGCTTACCATGTTGCTTCCGTTAACAGATGCCCCGGATGTTATTAAAAGATTTGTACAGGCAAGGCCGGAATAGGCGCTAAGAGTTATAAAAGCTAATAATGCAACGATTTTCTTCATATTTTCATAAAATTTGGGCTAAGATAATAAGAAATTCAATTCAAATTTTTTTGGAGAATTGAAAAAAGTCCCTACCTTTGCAGCCCGTTTGAGAAAAAACGGATAGTTCATTGACATTTTGAGAGAGATAATAGAGGTAAAGAAAAGAATTAAATATAAATTTAGTCTGTTAATTTTAGGATTAAGGGACTACAATTTCGAGCGTTTTAAGAAGTTACTTAAGGGCGAACG
>JAGPLK010000098.1 GCA_018053445.1 Bacteroidales bacterium
CTCTAAAAGTGTTAAAGAGTTTAAAGATAGTGGTTCATACATTGAAGCTCTTCTCGACGACGGTACAAGTATTTTTGCAGATATGGCAATATGGAGCATCGGGGTAAGGCCGGAAGTTAGCCTGGCCAGAGAGGCAGGTCTTGAAATTGGAACAACCGGAGGTATAAAAATCAATAAATATCTGCAAACATCTGATGAGAACATATATGCTATTGGTGACGCTGTTGAGGTAACTCATCTTGTGAGCGGCAAGCCTGTACTTATACCTCTTGCAGGTCCTGCCAATAAAATGGGGAGGATTGCTGCAGATAATATGGTATTCGGAAACAGGTCAGAGTACAAAGGATCAATAGGCACAGGAATAGCTAAAGTATTTGATCTTACTGTGGCATCCACAGGTATGAGTGGAAAGTGGCTGGAAAAAGAGGGTATTAAACATATTGACTCATATACCCACTCTGCCTCACACGCAGGTTACTATCCAAATGCTCTGCCACTTTCTGTAAAAATTACATTTGCTCCCGATACCGGAAAGCTCCTTGGTGCTCAGGTTGTAGGTTTTGAGGGTGTTGATAAGAGAATTGAGATGTTTGCATCTGTACTCGGCAGAGGTGGCTCTGTTTATGACCTTATGGAGCTTGAACACGCCTACGCCCCACCATTTTCATCTGCAAAAGATCCGGTAAATATGGCCGGATTTGTTGCTGACAATATACTCTCCGGTAAAGTTAAAATTACTACCTGGAGAGAAATTGAATACCTAAATCCTGAGAGAGATATACTTATTGATGTAAGGACTGCTGAGGAGCACATGGAGTCAGCCATACCCGGATCTGTTAACATCCCTCTTGATGAGATCAGATTAAGACTGGATGAGATACCTGCTGACAAAAGAGTAGTAATATACTGTGCCGTTGGTTTAAGAGGCTATCTGGCTGCAAGAATTCTGTCACAGAACGGATTTAAGAATGTTTTCAACCTCAGTGGAGGATACAAGACATATTCAGTTGCAACCGGACAAGAGTCAGCTTACAAATATTTCTCAGTAAGAATAACTTCCGGAGACGAGATAGAATAAACAGAAATGCAAAAATTTTACAAATTTCTATTAAAAGTAATGGGATGGAAGGTGATGGAACCTCCTGTTCCTGAGCCTAAGTGCATCATTTTGGGCGTGCCTCATACCTCTGTATGGGATTTTATAATCTCTCTGCTTTACTATAACTCAGAAGGGCACAAAGCCTATATCATGGTTAAAGAGAGTTTTTTTAAATGGCCGTTTGGCAAATTTCTTAGATCTGTGGGTGGAATTCCTGTAAAACAGGGCAAAGGGGCAAATCTGGTTCTTCAGGTAATCAAAGAGTTCCAGACAAGAGAGGTTCTCCATTTAGCAATTGCTCCCGAGGGAACCAGAAGTGCAACAGAGAGATGGAAAACCGGCTTCCATACCATAGCTAAGGCAGCAAATGTTCCTGTCTATTTGGGATACTTTGACTGGAAGAGAAAAGAGGTGGGAAGAGGCGTTAAGTTTGAACTTACCGATGATGTTCAGGCAGATTTAAAGAGAATTCGTCAATGGTATAAAGATAAAGGTGTAGAGGGAAAATTTCCTGAGAAATTTACAGTTGGTAAAGATTTGGAATGATTCTTGTTGTATTACACCCGTACATTAAAAAAGCAGATGGATAATATCAGGGAATTTGAAACTTTAAAAGACCTATTTAACTACAGTATAGATAAATACAAGGACAACAAAGCATTCGCTTACATAGACGGTCTTAATTACACTTATAAAGAATTTGGAGAACAGACAAATAAATTAAATAACACTTTACTCAGTTCCGGAGTAGGAGATTATGAAAAAGTAGCGATTCTTGGCCAGAATATGCCAAACTGGCCTGTGGCTTATTTTGCTGCTGTTGCATTTAATCGTATTGCTGTACCTGTTCTTCCAGACTTTTCGGAGGCAGAAATAGAGAATGTGCTGGAGCACTCAGAGAGCACTGCTTTACTGATTTCATCCAGGTTAACTTCCAAAATTTCTGCTGAGAGAATCTCAAAACTTAAAGTGGTTATTAATCTTGACACTCTTGAAGTGATTCAATCACAGAGTTTTGCTTCAGTGGAAAACACAAATCCTCCTGTAAGAGAAGAGCTTGCTGCCATTATATATACATCGGGCACAACCGGCAATTCCAAAGGGGTGATGCTCAGTCACCGAAATCTGTGCACACATCTCTATGCAGCTTATAAGCTCAGGCCAAGTTTTGAGTGGGATGTGTGGCTATCAGTTCTTCCACTCTCTCATACAATGGAGAATAGTCTTAGTATGATGCTTCCTATGATGAGTGGTGCATCAGTATACTATATGGAGAAGGCTCCCACACCATCCCTGCTTGTTCAGGCTCTTGCTAAGGTAAGGCCGACAACAATGCTTAGTGTCCCTTTGATCATTGAAAAGATATACAAGAACAGTGTCCTTCCTAAATTTACATCGTCCGGCCTTATGAGGTCTATTTACGGCACATCTGCGGGAAGAAAACTTCTTCACAAGGTTGCCGGTAAAAAACTGATGAAAACATTTGGTGGAAGGATAAGATTTTTTGGAATAGGTGGAGCAAAACTTGACGGAACTGTAGAGAGGTTCCTTCTTGAGGGGAAGTTTCCTTATGCAATTGGATATGGACTTACCGAGTCCGCCCCGCTTCTGGCAGGCGCAGTGGGAAAATGGGTAAAGTGGCAATCCACAGGACCTGCTATACACGGAGTTACACTGAGAATCGACAATCCAAATCCGGAAAACGGAGAGGGAGAGATTGTCGCAAAAGGGCCTAACATAATGATGGGTTACTATAAAAACCCCGAGGCAACTGAACAGGTATTTACAGAAGATGGTTATTTCCGCACAAAGGACTTAGGGATTGTTGACAAGAAAGGAAGACTCTACATTAAGGGAAGGTTAAACAATATGATTCTTGGCCCAAGCGGAGAGAACATTTATCCGGAAGAGATAGAGTCTGTTATCAACGCTCACCCTATGGTTTCTGAGTCGATAGTAACATCTTACAAAGGAAAATTAGTAGCACTCGTCCACTTTAATCCTGATAAGATTAAAGCACTCCAGGACATTAAAGAGGAGGCTATCGCAATGTATTACGAGAAAAAAGACATCCTTATTAATTCATACGAGGAGACAAAAGATGAGGCAACCAAAATCTTTAACGAGAAGATGGAGCATCTTAAAAAAGAGGTATCCGAATATGTGAACTCAAGGGTAAATAAATTCTCCAGGATTGCTCTTATAAAGGATACGCCTCAACAGTTTGAAAAAACTGCTACACAGAAAATTAAAAGATACCTCTACATAAAGAAGTAGAGGTATCTTTTAATTTAAATTTAATTAATTCTTTACTTAGGGAATGTAATATCAATCCTTCCCACAAATACACCGGCAGCTCCTGTCTGGTTTATTATCACACCCTTTCCATCCCTGTTAATTACTCTCTCCGGACTCTCCATAAATGTGTGAGAGTGGCCTCCGATAATTATATCCACATTTGAAGTAAGTGCAGCAAGCTCCTTATCTGCAGGTTTTTCAGGGGTACCACCATCATATCCAAGATGGCTTACAACAATTATCAGGTCACAGCCCTTTTTGTTTCTCAGCATCTCAGCCAGCTCGTTTACTATTGGAACAGGATTTTTATACTTGATTCCCTTACGAGAATTTTCTGCTACATAGCCTTTTAAATCGAGCATTACACCAATTATTCCTATCTTCTTACCTCCCCTTTTGATTATAGTGTATGGTTTAATTATCCCGGCCAGAGGAGTACCTTTAAAATCGTAATTTGCACATAGAGTGGCGTATTTTGCTTTCTTCAGTCTGTTTGCCAGATGATCTACTCCGTTGTCAAATTCATGATTACCAAGCGAAACAGCATCATAACCCATTGCATTATTGAGCTCTATCTCAACCTCTCCTCCAAAAAGAGTGAAATATGGAGTTCCCTGGTTATAGTCGCCTGCATCAAGCAGCAATACATTTTTATTTTCAGCTCTTACTGAAGCTATGTAATTAGCTCTTCTCTGGACTCCACCCAAACCGGCATTTCTTCCTGAGGTAAGAGGTTCAATATTACTGTGTGTATCATTCGTGTGGAGTATTACCAAATTCTGCGCCTCAACTCCACAGGAGGTTGAGAGCATAAGAGCAGCGACAGATATAGATATTAAAGTTTTAGTCTTCATATTTAACCCTCCCTGTAATTGATGAAGAGATCTTCTCCCCTTTTTCAGTCTGTTTCTTTATCTTTTCAATAATGGCATCCCTTATTAATGCACCGGTCTCCTCAATCTTAACAGCATCTTTAAGAGCTACAACATTATCTCCTCCGCTAAGCAGAAAATCTATTGTTGCCACTCTGTAAACAGCATCTTTATCTATCTCCTTGCCATTAATAAGCAACTGCTCAATCTCTCCATCCTCCTTATCAATTACAAGCCTTACGCTGTCAGAGAATGCCTCAACCCTGTTTCTTGCAAAGGAGGCAAATAACTTTAACACACTTTTGCCATCCATATCCAGAATTACTATATAATTTTCAAAGGGGAATATTGAGAAAACATCATACAGCCTTACATTGCCTCCTGGCAAAGATGCTCTTATACCACCAAAATTTGTTACTGCAAAATCAACCCTTCCTTCGCTTTTGCTTTGTGCGAATTCAAACAAAGCATCAACTGCAAAATTTGAAAGCAGAGACTCAGGCCTGCCGGATCTCATCTCTGCCTCTGATACACCTATTACCTCCTGCATCTTTGCATCAAGAGATGGTTTGTATTTTGAGATTATTGCCTTGACCTTTGGCTCTTCCGGATAGTTAAGAGTACTATCCATTGCGACTCTGCTACCGCTCCATTCAAATCTCATCTCCTGAGCAAAAGAGAGGGAGCTTGAAAGGGCGGTGATTGCCAAAACTATAATAAATTTTGATAAAGTCTTCATTTCTGTTAGTATTTCAACCACTTAATAATTTCTTTCCAACTAGGCTTCTTACCATACATAAGTATACCGACTCTGTAGATTTTTGCCGAAACATATGTCATAAAGAGGAAGGTTCCCAGGAGGAGAGCAAGTGAAAGCGCAAGCTCCCATAGAGGCACATCTCCAAAAGGGATTCTGGCCATCATAACCATAGGAGATGTAAACGGAATCATCGAGCCCCAGAATGAGAGAGAGCTTCCCGGATGCTGGAATGTGTGCATCATAAGAAAGAGTCCAATAATTAGAGGCAGTGTTACCGGAAGAACAAGCTGCTGAGTATCTGCCTCGTTATCAACTGCTGAACCTACTGCTGCAAAGAGAGCAGCATAGAGCAGGTAGCCGAGAATAAAATATGCAAGAAAAGATAAAATAACTTCAACAAAGTTTACACTTCCAAGAGCACTCATAATCTCTTGAAAAGGGGTTGAGTCTTCAGAAATAGCCATTGT
>JAGPLK010000097.1 GCA_018053445.1 Bacteroidales bacterium
TAGACAATTAGATATTGATCTTAAATAAATTAATATTTAACTTAAAAATGAATTTTGAAGGAATAATTATTGGATTAGTAACATTTGTGATAATTTTCATTTTTCATTGCGGGTTATATTTAAGTGAAGTGATGCAAATTTATAAATGATATTTAGATTATATTTACACTAAGTAAAAAACTTATGCTATGAAAAAGAGAATCGTCAACAATGTTTACTGGGTAGGTAAAAACGACTGGGAACTAAGACAGTTTCACGGGTATGAATATTCAACCCACAAGGGCTCAAGCTACAACTCTTATCTGATTCAAGAGGAGAAGACCGTTTTAATTGACACCGTCTTTCAGCCATTTTCAAAGGAGTTTATTGATAACCTGGCGAAAGAGATTGATTTGAAGAGTATTGACTATATTATAATGAATCATGCAGAACCGGATCATAGCGGTGCAATATCTGAATTGCTGAGATTGATTCCGGGAACACCTGTCTATTGTACTGAGAATGGTGTTAAATCACTGAAGGGGCAGTTCCACGGAGAGTGGAATTTTAAAACTGTTAAAACCGGTGACAAATTAGATTTAGGTAACGGAAAAGAGCTTATTTTTATTCAGGCACCAATGTTACACTGGCCGGACAGTATGTTCTGCTACATGACTAAGGATAATATACTTTTCAGTAACGACGCTTTTGGTCAGCACTTTTGTACAGAACTGCTGTTTAACGACCTTGTAAACCAGTCTGAGCTTTATCAGGAGGCAATCAAATACTACGCAAATATTCTAACTCCGTTCAGCCCTTTGGTTTTGAAGAAGATTGACGAGGTTCTTAAATTTAACCTTCCTGTTGATTTCATCTGCCCAAGCCACGGAGTTGTATGGAGAGATAATCCGGCTCAGATAATACACAAATATGTGGAGTGGGCATCGGCTTATAAGGAGAACCAGATCACTATTGTTTATGAGACAATGTACAATGGAACAAGGTCTATAGGAGAGAGTATTGTAAAGGGGATTAATTCAGAGGATCAGGTGGTTGATATTAAGTTGTACAATATTGCAACCAATGACCTTAATGATATAATAACAGAGATATTTAAGTCAAAAGCAGTGTTTATAGGGTCACCTACTGTTAATAACGGTATTATGTCTCATACAGCCGGGCTGCTGGAGATGGTTAAGGGGCTTAAATTCAAAGGTAAAAAAGGGGCGGCTTTTGGTTGTTTCGGATGGAGCGATGCTTCAACAAAAATTATTATGAATCTTTTGAAAGAATCTGGATTTGAAATTGTTGGAGAATCAATTAGTTGTAACTGGGGTCCGGACGAGGATGCAATGCAGAGAGCTTTTGATTTCGGGAGGTCCGTAGTATCAAAAAGTGAATAAAGGATGCAAAAGGCGACGAAGCTATCCAGACTTGAAAAAATCAAGCCCCAAATCCTGGAGGGAAAGGGGCTTAATGATAAATATAAAAAGTGAGATCTTTTGATTAACTCTTCAGGTCAAACCGGTCCAGATTCATCACCTTGTTCCAGGCTCTGACAAAGTCTTTAACGAACTTCTCTTTGCCGTCGGTGCTGCCGTAAACCTCTGAGATGGCTCTCAGCTCAGCGTGGGATCCAAAGATCAGATCAACACGTGTGGCTCTCCATTTTAGCTTACCGGTTTTCCGGTCGTGGCCTTCGTATAGCTCTCTCTCCTCTGTAACAGGTTTCCAGGCAGTGGACATATCCAGAAGGTTTACAAAGAAATCGTTTGTGAGAACTTCAGGTCTGTTTGTGAATACTCCATGGTTTGATTTATCTGCATTTGTTTTGAGAACTCTCATTCCTCCAATAAGGGCTGTCATCTCAGGGGCTGTAAGGGTTAGAAGCTGAGCCTTGTCAACAAGAAGCTCTTCCGGAGAGACTCTGAATTTTGCTTTTATAAAGTTCCTGAATCCATCAGCAAGCGGCTCAAGAAATGCGAATGACTCAACATCTGTCTGCTCCTGAGATGCATCCGCTCTTCCCGGTGTGAATGGTACCGTAATATCAAAACCGGCATCTTTTGCCGCCTTCTCTACAGCTGCACATCCTCCCAGAACTATAAGGTCTGCAAGTGAAATCTTCTTGCCATCTTTCTGAGTCTTATCAAATTCCTCTTTAATTGTCTCAAACTTTGCGAGGGTTAAAGCAAGCTCTTTTGGATTGTTGACTGCCCAGTCTTTCTGTGGCGCCAGCCTTATTCTGCCACCGTTTGCGCCTCCGCGCTTATCGGAACCCCTGAATGTAGAGGCCGATGCCCATGCTGTTGAGACAAGTTCAGATACTGTAAGTCCGGAGCTAAGAATTTTGCTTTTTAAACTCTTTATATCTTTCTCGTCAACTAACTGATGGTTTACTTCAGGAATTGGGTCCTGCCACACAAATACCTCTTTTGGAACTTCAGAGCCCAGGTATTTGCTTCTAGGTCCCATATCCCTGTGAGTGAGTTTGAACCAGGCTTTTGCAAAGGCCTCTGCAAACTCAAGTGGGTGCTCATAAAATCTTCTTGATATCTTTTCGTATGCAGGATCCACTTTAAGGGAGAGGTCTGTTGTAAGCATAGTAGGGTAGTGCCTTTTGCTCTTATCGTGCGCATCAGGCATTATCTTTCCGGCCCCCTTTGCCTCCCACTGATATGCTCCGGCAGGGCTCTTTGTGAGCTCCCACTCAAAGTTGAAAAGGTTGTCAAAGAAGTAGTAGCTCCATTTAGTAGGAGTTTGGGTCCAGATTACCTCCAGTCCGCTGGTTATTGTGTCTCCACCCTTTCCTGTGCCGAATGAGCTTTTCCACCCAAGCCCCATCTCCTCCAGCCCTGCTGCCTCAGGCTCGGCCCCTACATGGTCTGCGCTTGCAGCTCCGTGGGTTTTGCCGAATGTGTGGCCCCCTGCTATAAGAGCAACGGTCTCCTCATCATTCATAGCCATCCTTGCAAATGTGTTGCGGATATCTTTTGCTGCAGCAAGAGGATCGGGAACTCCATCAGGACCCTCAGGATTTACATAAATAAGTCCCATCTGTATTGCTGCAAGAGGATTTGTCACCTCCTCCTTATCAAGTTTCCTCTCATCGTTTTCAAGCCACTTGCTCTCTGAACCCCAGTAAACATCCTCGTCTGCCTGCCAGACATCCTCTCTTCCTCCTGCAAAGCCGATGGTTTTAAATCCCATAGATTCAAGTGCCACGTTACCGGCAAGAATCATAAGATCTGCCCAGGAGATGCTCTTTCCATATTTCTGTTTTACCGGCCAGAGAAGTCTTCGTGCCTTGTCCAGGCTAACATTATCCGGCCAGCTGTTAAGCGGGGCGAACCTCTGCTGTCCACGGCCTCCGCCCCCTCTTCCGTCAATTGTTCTGTATGTTCCGGCGCTGTGCCAGGCCATTCGGATAAACAGAGGCCCATAGTGACCGTAATCTGCAGGCCACCAGTCTTGAGACTCTGTCATAATTTTATGTAAATCGGCCTTAAGAGCTTTAAGATCAAGTTTTTTAAACTCCTCTGCGTAGTTGAACTCAGCCCCCATTGGGTCTGCAAGTTCTGAGTGCTGACGAAGTATATTAAGACTAAGTTTATTTGGCCACCAATCTTTGTTCTGTGTGCCCACAGCCCCAATACTATGTTTGCCGGTAGCTCCGGTTACGGGGCATTTGCTCTCTTTTTTAGGGTTGTTTTCCATATCTGATTTTTTTACCAATTTCATAAATATAGCAAAAAAAAGGATGTGGTGAAAGAGAGGGCAATGCTTATTAAAGGCTTTTTATCCAATTAACAATATCGGCAACCACATCAGGAGCAATTGTGTTCTCGATTTCTCCGTATTCACTTAGTTCGCCCGTGACAGCATCTTGCATAAGATGGTTTTTACCCGGATACAGGATTGCAGTGACTCTATTGTTGCCACCCTTCTCAAGCCCCTCTTTAATAAGTTTGACATGACGAGGCAGAACCTGAAGATATTTCTCTCCTCCAAGCACAAGTACGGGACACTTTACCTTCAGTAATGCCGCTCTTGGCTCAAATTCCTCAATAGTCTTAATGGCTCTCTCTTTCGCGATGGTTATGTTATCAGCCTCTTTTTCTCATATTTTTGTTAGATTGCAAAATAGTAATATTTGGAAAATGATAAGTATTTAAAGTGTTACCTTTGTGTAAATTCATAAAAAAATTAAACCTCATGAAATTTTTCATTGACACTGCAAATCTTGATCAGATAAAAGAGGCCAATGACCTTGGAGTCCTTGACGGCGTAACAACAAATCCATCGCTTATGGCGAAAGAGGGCATAAAGGGTGACTCAAACATCAAACAGCATTATATAGATATATGCAACATCGTTAAGGGTGATGTAAGTGCAGAGGTTATTGCGACAGACTTTGAAGGGATGATAAAAGAGGGGGAGGAGCTTGCTGCTCTTCATGAACAGATTGTTGTTAAAGTACCTTGTACAAAAGAGGGTATTAAGGCAATAAAATTCTTTAGCGAAAATGGCATCAGGACCAATTGTACGCTTGTCTTTACTGCAGGCCAGGCACTGCTTGCCGCAAAGGCCGGAGCAACATATGTCTCTCCATTTGTAGGGAGGCTGGATGATGTCTCCACCGATGGAGTTGCCCTGATAAAGCAGATAGTGGAAATTTACAACTACTACGGCTACCAGACCGAGGTGCTTGCCGCCTCTATCCGCCACACAATGCACATTATCCAGTGCCTTGAGGCGGGTGCCGATGTGGCTACTTGCCCGCTCGACGCTATACTCGGCCTATTGAAGCATCCGCTGACTGATATCGGCCTTGAAAAGTTCTTGTCTGATTATAAAAAGGTGAATGGCTGATTTAATTGTAATAAGTGACTCTTCCACTGACAGGTTGATTGAGCTTCGTAAGGAGTTTCTGGATCTGTATACGAAGCATAAATATATGGTTGAGAATGATTTGCTTATTCTCAACTCGATTTACCTTGAAAAGATAGGGCATCTTCAATTGAAGCTTCTTCAGAAACAGGCTGAGGCAGCCAGGTGTAAATTTAAGATGATGCTACTACAGACAGCTGTAAACAGGAGCGAAAGGCCGGATTTAGGACAGATTGAACAGCAGGTGGAGGCAAAGATGCAGAGCCATTACGCAAGAATTAGTGAACAGGCAATGGCTATGGAGGCTGCAAAGCATGTGCTTTCAAATCTGATGAGTGAGGAGGATAGCGGGAAACTAAAGGAGCTATTCAGACTTTTGTGTAAGAGGTTACATCCGGATTTGAACCCTGACCTTACCGAGGAGGAGCAGGATCTGTTTGTAAAGGTAAAGGCCGCATATGATTTAAAAAACATTTCCGAGCTGCAGGGTATACTTCTCTATCTTGATGGAACAGAAAGCGAGAACCCATTTAATCTTACACCTCAGGAGAGAGTAGAGCGAATAAAAAGGCTTGAGAAGAGCATTAATGAGCTTGTTTTAAAGATAGATGAACTTAGGCTGAGTTT
>JAGPLK010000099.1:0-3798 GCA_018053445.1 Bacteroidales bacterium
ATATCCTTAGGATTCTGGGCTGTAACAGTGCAGCTTATTAATATAGTGATAATGAGAGTATTCAGCTTGTAATTAAATGATTTCATGTTTTTTGCCGTTTTTAAGAAATGATGGTTTAAAAATAATACAAATTGCCGGAACCAGCAATAATGATGAGACCAGACAAAAGAGAAGAGAGAGAATTATGAGCAGTGCAAACGATTTGATAATAGGGAATGATGAGAAAAACAGAATTGAGAATCCCAGCATAACCGAAAGTGCGTTAATTGTTATTCCTCTGCCCGCTGTTTTCAGAGCAGTAACAGCAGCCTCTCTGTAATCTCTTCCTGAGGATATCTCACTCTTCATCCTCCAGAACATATGAATCGTAAAGTCCACTCCCAGACCTATAGATACAGATGAGAGCAGTGCTGTAACAATATCCAGCTTTATTCCGCTCCACCCCATAAATCCAAATGTGCACAGGACTGCAAATACCAGCGGTAATGAGCCAAGTAAACCTGCAGATATACTTTTGAAAATAATTGCCAGAAGTAAAAATATTGCTATAAATGCAAAAAGAAGAGAGTAGTATTGACCTTTGACTATTGATTCACTCATCTCCTTTTCAACCAGAGAGTAGCCACCAACCAGAGTCAGAGAGGGATCATTGCCCAGAATATTATTTACAGATTCAATAATCCTCTCAAGATCCTTCATACCTGTTGCATTGAACTGAATTGTCACAGCAGCCCTGGTGTAGTCAAAATCAACAAACTGATCAAAATCAGCAGGATCACCGCTCATTGAATAAAACTCAATATACTGAGCAACAGCGTCTCTTTCATCAGGAATTTTATTGTAACCCGGATCTGAAGGGTCATTAAGTGCTGTACTCATCTTTTTGATAATTTTTGCGATAGATGTTGCACTGCCTATTCCCTCTACCTCAGAGAGCTCCTTCTCGTATCCCTCCATTCTCTTGAGAAGTTCAGGGTCCTTTATATCACCTTCAAAAACAGCAGTCATAAGCTTGCTGCCTCCAAACTCCCTGTTTGCAATCTCAATACTTTTATTGAAAGGGTGTTTTGCAGGGAGAATATTATTGAAATCAGAGGCCACTCTCATTATGACAATACCGGCAGTTATCGCAATAAAGAATAGTGCAAAACCTGTAAGTATTCTCTTTGGATGCCTTGACAGAAGATGCCCAAGATTAGAGAGAGCCTTTGCTATAATGCTTTTACTCTCTCCGTTTGGATGAAAATGAATTTTTCCCTTTTTCAAATATGAGAGAACAGCCGGTATAAAAGTGAGGCTAAGAAGGAGAGCAATTCCGATTCCTATCGCCGATACAACTCCCATCTGGCTTGCAGGAAGTAGTATATGAACAGTTAAACCCAGAATACCCACAATAGTAGTTAGTCCGCAGATTATAACAGGTCTTTTAAGGTATGAAAGAGACTCCTCAACAATATCTGCCATAGATGACTCAGGATCAATTGCATTAAGCTCCTGGTAGCGTGCCACAAAATGGACTCCGTAATTATTCGCAATTGCAATCATCATAATTGGTATCAGCACTCCTATAATGCTAAGTTCCCATCCAAGAAGAGGAATCAGGGACATTGAAATTGCAATTGAAATAAGTACCACTCCAAACGGGAGTATCATCCCCTTGAATTCCCGGAACGAAAACCAGAAAAATATAAGCATTATAAGCAGGCCCAAGGGTAATAAGATCATTATATCCTTGCTGATTTTTGCATTTGCCTCATCCCTCAGATATGGCTGTCCGTTTATAAGAACCTCCTCGCTGCCAGGATATAATGTAATAATAGAATCAATCTGATTCATTAACTCAGCATCTTTAACAGAGAGATCCGAGTTCAGAAGGATCATGGTGTTTTTAAAGTCTTCAGATACAAGCAATTTGTAAGCAAGATCATTGTCTTTAATTCTGTTTCTAAGCTCTTCACGCTCCTCTTCTGACTGAGGATAATAATCAATTACAGGATCCACCAACATCATCCCATCCTCACCCCGTATGTTTTTTGCTGTTGAGAGTGACTGGATGGGGGAGAGCGTTCCCAAATCCCTGAAGCCGTTTGTAAGATTATCAACCCTCTCAAGAGTCTCCGGTGCCAGAACATCCTCAGTGGAGAGAATTACTACGATAGGCTCCTTTGTCCCAAAAAGATCCCCAATCTTCTGATTATTTATTCTGGATTCAATATTGTCAGGTAAATAGCTCTCAAGGTCAGGATTTATCCTGAGCGAAAACAGAGGAATGACTGCAGCCGCTGCAAGGATTGCCGTAAGTATGATGATGAGTTTGCGGTTTTTCAGTATAAATGATTTTTTTTCCATAGGGTATTTATTAGAACGAAGCTTTTAATTCAAGGAATAGGCCATTCATAACAGGGGCTGAATAGTCATAGAGAGACTCCTTCTCTCCGGTCATTATATGTCCACCGATTGCCATTGAAAGATTGTCTGCAATGGTCCAGGAGAGTTTAGGCCTTAGCAGAAACTCTCTTGAAGTTATATTATAGTAGGCGGTTAATTCGGCGGTAATAGTGTCATACGCAAAACTTTTCCTTCCTGTAAGTGCAAATGCATGGTTGCTCTTTTTCTGCTGGCCAAATATTTTTCTGTTAAACATCCTTGTCTGATAATCAACCATCCGGCTCATGTAATATAGCACCTGATCAGGATCTGTTCCAGCAGGCTGAGGTTCAAAAATGGGCTCAAAGGATGGAGTGTATCTGCCGATATACTGGAAAATTCCCATTATGCCCCAAAATTCCCTCTCAACGGCCGCTACATAGGCGAGGGAGGGGAGGGGGATAAAGAGAGAATCGGCACCACCCTTTGTTATATTCCATGCTGCCTCTCCCCTTAGAATCCACGATCCTGCCGGTATTGCCAGGTCTGCACCTATCGTCTGCTTCCTGTATGGTGTAGAGGAATAGTTGATTGACGGCATGGGGTTGGGTCCGTTTAAATCCAGCTCAATACCTTTAAGATTGAAACCATGATATGGGTCGTAACCTCTGAAATATGAGAGAGAGAAACCAACACCGGGCAGTTCAAAATTTAACCGTCCGGCAATTGAAGAATTTGCAAAACTGAACTCAGGATTTGTCTCTTTACCAAATTTAGCCATTCCACCCATATCAAAGAGGTCAAACCGGTAGTTAGATTGTTTATAAAACGGAATTGCAATCAGATCCAGGTCTATTGATGGTGTGATCCTGTATTTAATACGGGCCATAAGATTAGCCCTCAGCTGGTCATCCATATCAGATGTCAGGAAAAAGTAGTCCCTTGGGGAGATATTATCTGTTGGGCTGAAACCATCTGTTCTCCCCCATTTTACAATCTGATTACCTGCAATAAAGTCAAATTTATCTGAAACATAACCTGCATAGGCCTCCATGATCTCAAGCCTGTTGTAAAATTCACCAAAATGGTGTCCCCCCAGAAACCAGACCTCGGCATTAAAAACAGTATGCTTTCCGCTGTACTTACCTTTAAGTGCAAACTGGGCGAAGACATTGGTAAGATCGTAGTTTTTTGAAAATCCCTGGAATGATCCCCTGACATACCCGCTGAATTCTGCGTTCTCTCTTAGACTCTCCTGGGCAGGGAGGCTTAACGAAATAAGGAGAGTAAACGCAGTAATAATTACCTTTTTCATAACTCTGTTTTTTGACAGGGCAAAGTTACTCACTTAGAAGTGGTATGTGAAGTTTAGTTTGTACGGATTGAACGGAATCATACATCTTTTCTTTTTGTTTGGGATTGTTTGAACTC
>JAGPLK010000099.1:3898-5482 GCA_018053445.1 Bacteroidales bacterium
GAGATGAAGAGTAGCCAGTTTAGCTTGTCAGAAGAGTCGATGGATGAAAGCTCATTTTTGAGATTAATTCTGTGTCTGTGAACGAGCATAAGAGCAACAGATGTATACACAAACCAGGATATCAGATTGATTACAGCAAAAGCCATTCTTGTTGCAAAGGCACTATCCTGTTCAAAGAAAGAGCCAGGTAAAAATTCTGTCTGAGTAATGTGTGAATATATTTCAAAGAACAAAAATGGTATTAGATGAAGAGAATGGCGCCATTTAAGCCTGAAATTGGTTAATGTTGAACCAGATGCGTACAAATAGAGCAGGGGGTTGAAAATAAGAAAAGAGCTGGTAAGTATTGTAAAAGAGTTGTTCCTCAGATCCAGCCCTAATGACAGAAAGACTACTGCCATAATGAGAAGCCAAATAGTAAGTATACGGTCAGGTAAAGATGCTCCTGATTTTGTACCAACTAAAACAGCTCCAAACAGACTTTGGGTAAGGCCAATCCAGGCAAGAGTCTCCATATTCAGTACTTATAGGTCTTTAAAAAAAGAGGTCAATCAGAACAAATGTACCTGCTCCTGCCAGATATCCCGCAAGAGCAAGAAGAGAGAAGTGCTTAAGATACCAGTTAAATGTTATTCTCTCTATTCCCATAACAACAACACCAGCAGCTGAACCAATTATCAGAAGGCTGCCACCAACTCCGGCACAGTATGCCAGAAACAACCAGAAACTTCCATCCTGGACAAATGTCTGCATAAAAGCAGGATCAGCAGCTGCAGCAATCATAGATGCATCTGCCAGAGGATACATTCCCATTGCAACAGCAACCAATGGAACATTATCTACAATTGCTGACAGAAACCCTATTGCAATGTTAATCAGGTATACATTATGTACCCTCTCTTCCAGGAAAGCCCCCATAATATTGAGAACACCCGTGCCCTGCAGTGCATTTACCGCAAGTAAAATACCAAGAAAAAAGAGAATTGTTGCTGTGTCAACTCTTTTAAGAACTCTGGTAACTCTGTGTTTTAGAGTCTCAGTTGTCTCTTTTCTTGAGTATATTATCTCTGTGTAGATCCATAGTATACTCAAGCCAATCAGCACCCCCACAAATGGAGGGAGGTGAGTAAGATATTTAAAAACAGGTACCATGACAAGAGCCAGAACCCCCATAGCAGATAGTATGAGACGCTCTTTTTCACTAAGAATAGTTGATATGTGTCCGGCAGCTTTTCTGGATGTTTCAACCAGTTCTCCCTTAAGCATTCTTGTAGCAAGGAGCATAGGGACAATCATAGATATCAAACCGGGAATAAACAGAGAGGATATTAGAGGGCCGGTAGTTATCTTACCCTTTATCCAAAGCATAATAGTGGTAACATCACCAATAGGAGACCACGCCCCTCCACTGTTGGCAGCAATAATTATCATACTTCCATACACCCATCTCTCTTTATAATTTGGAACAATCTTTCTGACCATCATCACCATTACAATTGAAGTTGTTAGGTTATCAAGAATTGAACTCATAAAGAAGGTGATGAACGCAATAAGTATTAAGAGGAGTTTTTTGTTTCTGGTAGT
>JAGPLK010000100.1 GCA_018053445.1 Bacteroidales bacterium
ACTCTTGGCCTTTCAAGCAAGTCAAATCTTATGTATGCTGTATCCGTTATCACAGAATCAATATGGACACTTACATCAGAAAAGTATCTCTGCATGTAGATACGCTTAATGATTGCCGATATATCCTCTCCGGGAATTGTGATTTTATCTCCAACGGATAATCCTGTGAGAGATAGAATTTGATCCTTTCCAAGGTATTGTATACCGGAAACCTCAAGACCTCCTATTACATACTCTTTAGGAGAATTGTAGTCAACTACAATGTTTGTTTTCTGCTGGTTCTGCTGCTGAGCCGAGGCTCCAAGCGGAGAGAGCAATGCTAGTAGTAATAATAGCGAAAGAGACTTCATTTGAACACTATGTGGGTAAAACTGCAAATATAGGTTTTTATTTGGATTCAAAGCCCAAGAGATTATAGATTATTAACTTGTTCACCGGTCTTTCCGTATCTGCGCTCTCTGGCAGCATACTCCTCCAGTGCTTGCTGAAAGTCATTTTTGTGAAAATCGGGCCAAAGCACTTCTGGGAAGTAAAATTCTGTATATGCCGTTTGCCAGAGAAGATAATTGCTTATCCTTTGCTCTCCACTTGTGCGGATAAGCAAGTCAGGATCTGGTATTCCAGCCGTTGAGAGATACTTGTCAAACTCATCTGGCGAAGGCATCTGCAGGGAGAGGCTATTCTCTTTATAATATCTGTGGGCTGCCTGAAGTATATCCCATTTTCCGCTATAACTGAGAAAAACAATAAGAGTGAGGCCCGTTGAGGCTTTTGTGGAATCTTCCGCAGAGAGAATTTTTTCCTGAACAACTTTAGGAAGCCTCTCCTTATCTCCTATCACCCTGAATTTAACATTATTTTTAAGCAGTGTGGGTGTCTCTTTCAGTATCGCATCAACCATAAGCTCCATAAGAGTATTGACCTCATCCTGCGGCCTCTTCCAGTTTTCATCGGAAAAGGCAAAGAGGCTCAAAAACCTAATCCCCTTTTCTGCGGCAAATTCTGTTGCCTGTCTTACAGACTCAACTCCTGCTCTGTGGCCAAAAACTCTTTTAAGCCCCTGCTTTTTTGCCCATCTTCCGTTTCCATCCATTATTATTGTAACATGGACAGGTATTTTTCCATTATCAATCATCTTAGATATTAAGTGTTTCTCCGGTCTTCTCCCCAGAACAATTTCTCTTTAAGAGCCTCAATAAAGTTATTACTGGAAAGTGAAATAAAATTCAGATCAAACTCTGCCTTACTAACCATAAATTTTTCTCCGGAGGAGACAATCACTGATCTGTTGTCCAGACTAAGGACAGCTCCTGCTCTTCTTGAAGTAACAGTAACCTCAATTATGGATTCGTCTGATACAACAAGTGGCCTGATATTCAGGTTATGTGGAGCAATTGGAGCAACAATTACAGCTTTTGAGGCCGGAATCATTATAGGTCCACCAAGGCTAAGTGAATATGCAGTTGATCCGGTGGGGGTTGCAATCACCATCCCATCTGACCAATAAGGAGGGAGCTCAGCCCCATCAATTTTCAAAGTTACAGAGAGCATTGAGGGATCCTGTCTTTGTACAGAAACTTCATTGAGGGCATAAGGATAAAGTCCGTTAAGATAACTCCCGGAACTAAGCTTCAGAAGACTTCTTTTCTCTGTTTTGTAATCTTTGTTTATAAGTCTCTCAATCCAGTAATGACTTGGTTCCGAGTCTGCTGTTGTTAAAAAGCCGAGCCTTCCAAAGTTTATACCTGCCACAGGAATTCCTCTGTCTCTTATATAAGTGAGAGATTCAAGAAGAGTACCATCTCCTCCAAGTGAAAGAAAGATATCCGTTTCCGGATCCATATCTTCATAACTGTGAAAAAGTGCCGATGCAGGTATGGCAAGTTTGTGAAATCCAATTGCTCTCTTATAAAAGGGGGCATAGAAGATGAGTTCTGCTCCTCTGTATGATAGAGAATTGATAATAAAGGTGAGTTTGTCGTGCCACCTCTTGTCAATTTCTCTCGCAAATATTGCAATCTTCATCTTAAATATTTAAAAGTTGCCAAAATTACATAAATTTGTCTCCACTATGGCAAAATTAAGTGTAAATATAAACAAATTTGCTACTCTCAGAAATGCAAGGGGTGGCAATCTGCCCGATGTTCTTAAGGCAGCTCTTGATTGCGAGAGATACGGAGCTCAGGGTATTACAGTCCATCCCAGACCAGATGAGAGACATATCAGATACAAGGATACAAGAGATCTAAAAGGTATCCTTACTACAGAATTCAACATTGAGGGAAATCCGGTAGACAGTTTTATAAATCTTGTTCTGGAGGTACTTCCTGCACAGGTTACTCTTGTTCCTGATGCTCATGATGTAATAACATCAAACAGTGGATGGGATACAAAAAAGAACCTTAACTATCTTAAAGGAGTTGTCTCAATTTTTAAAAGCCACGGTATAAGAACATCAATATTCGTTGATCCTGTTCCTGAGATGATATTCTATGCTGCAGAGATCGGATGTGACAGGGTAGAGCTATACACAGAATCATACGCATCCGGTTATAGTTACAACAGGGAGAGAGCTCTTGAGCCTTACTACAGGACGGCAATAGCAGTAAAAGAGAGCGGACTGGGACTGAACGCAGGACACGACCTGAACCTTGAAAACCTCAACTATTTTGCCAGAAACATTACCTGGCTTGATGAAGTATCTATAGGACACGCTCTTGTATGTGATGCCATTTATCTGGGGCTGGAGAATACCATCCAGGCCTATCTTAGACAATTAAACAATTATTAATTATATTTGCGTTTTATTTAACACTACAAAAATGAAAAATGCCTCTATTATCTTGAATTCAGTCTTAACCGTTGCGGTTATAGTACTTTACATTCTACACTTCTCGTCAAAACCCGGCTCTTCACCCGCCGGTGAACAAGGCGAAGCTATTGTTGCAGGACAGGGAAGCGTTGTTTATATTCAAATTGACTCTCTTATGAATCAGTACGATATGTTCAACGATCTTAAATCTGAACTGGAGAGCAAGGCTCAGGTGATTCAGGACGACCTTAGCAAAAGAGGAAGAGCTTTTGAACGCGACTACAAAGACTGGGAAGAGAAGATTCAAAAGGGTCTTATTACCCGCGCACAGGCAGAGACTCAACAGCAACAGCTGGCTGCTCGTCAGCAGGAGCTGCAATCTCTGGGACAACAGAAGCAGATGGAGATGGCAGAAGAGGAGAGCGTACTTATAAACAAAGTAATGGACGCCCTTAACTCCTATCTTAAAACATACAATGACCAGAAGAGATTCTCTATTATAATCAATTCATCAGCTACAATGAACACAGTTCTTCAGGCTGACTCAGCCCTGAATATAACCGGAGAGGTTGTTGCAGGTCTTAATGAAGAGTATGTAAAAACAAAATCAAAAGGCAAATAAAAACCTCTTGTGAAAATTGCAATCTTATCTTGTTTCTACCCATACAGAGGTGGGATTGCGCAATTCAATGCCAATATATTCCAGGAGTTATCAACTCTTCACGAAGTAAAGGCATTTAATTTCAGCAGACAATATCCATCCATCCTCTTCCCCGGGAAAACACAACTTGTGGAAGAGGGGGATTCTGCGATTAAAATCCCCAGCATATCATTGCTGGACACAGCAAATCCAATTTCATACATAAAGACCTCAAAAATTATCAGAGAATGGAATCCTGATCTTCTAATAATGAGATACTGGATGTCCTGGTTTGCACCATCTCTTGGATATGTCGCCAGACATATATCACCACAAACAAAGGTTATATCAATACTTGACAATGTTATCCCTCACGAAGAGCGATTCTTTGACAAGCCATTTACTAAATATTTCCTGGGAGCATCTGACGCTTTTATTGTTCTCTCTGACGCTGTAGGCAAAGATCTTCAAAAATTTAAGCCTGATGCTAATTTCATAAGTACTCCTCACCCGTTGTACAACCATTTTGGGAACAAAATGGAGAGAAGCGAGGCATGCAGAAAGCTTGGAATAGCACCAAACAAGAGAAACATTCTGTTTTTTGGACTAATCAGGGAGTACAAGGGGTTAGATATACTGCTTGAGGCGTTCTCATCTCTGGATGATTCATATCAATTGATTGTAGCGGGTGAACCTTATGGCAGCTTTGAAAAATATGAGAAGTTGATTGAGTCCTCTCCAAACAGGGAGAGAATTAAACTTTTCACAAGCTATATTTCTGATAACGAGGTTCCCTCTTTTTTCTCATCAGCAGATGTGTGTGTTCTGCCCTACAGAACAGCAACCCAAAGTGGCATAAGCGCTATCTCTTATCACTTTGGTCTTCCTATGATAACAACAAATGTAGGAGGCCTTAAAGAGGCAATTGAGGTTCCGGGCACAGGAATTGTTGTAGATAAAGCTGAACCGGTACTAGTTTCACGAGCCATTGAGGATTATTTCAATTCCGGTAAAATTGGTAACTTTGTAACCAACATTGAAAGAGAGAGAGAAAAACTCTCATGGAAAAGTTTCACAGATAAACTGATTAATTTGTATAAAACAATATGAAGGCAATAACCAGAACAGAATTCAATTTTAAAAATCAGACCGGTAAGTATGTAGGTAAAGTAAGAGATGTTTACAGCATTGGAGATGATTACCTTGTTATGATCGCAACAGACAGGATCTCTGCATTTGATGTAGTGTTACCTAAGGGAATTCCGTTTAAAGGACAAGTTCTTAATCAGATTGCGTCAAGGTTTTTAGACCTGACTTCAGACATAGTACCCAACTGGAAAATTGCCTCTCCGGACCCAATGGTTACAATTGGTCACAAATGCACAGGATATCCTGTTGAAATGATTGTCAGAGGATATCTTACCGGCAGTTCCTGGAGAGCTTATAAAGCAGGAGCCAGACAAATCTGCGGCGTTCCTATTCCTGACGGGATGAAGGAGCATGAGGCCTTTGCCCGGCCTATTGTTACTCCTACCACTAAGGCCGAGCTTGGTGCTCATGATGAAGATATTTCAAAAGAGGAGATTATCTCTAAAGGGCTGGTTTCTGTTGAGGAGTACGAAATGCTTGAAAAATATTCACTTGATCTTTTTAAAAGGGGGAGCGAAATTGCAGAGGAGAGGGGATTAATTCTTGTAGATACAAAATACGAGTTTGGTAAAAAGGGTGATACAATTTACCTGATTGATGAGATTCATACTCCGGACTCCTCCAGATACTTCTACAGTGAAAGCTACCAAACTCTTTTTGACAAAGGGGAGCAACAGAGACAACTATCCAAGGAGTTTGTCAGAGAGTGGCT
>JAGPLK010000101.1 GCA_018053445.1 Bacteroidales bacterium
TCCCCCTCTCTCCTATCTCTTTAATCACATTTAAAACGCTCTCCTTCCTCTCAAGCCTTCTGTTTGGAGCACACATTGGGTACAGTACAAGCTCTCCGGAGGCATGAGTGGAGAACCAGTTATTAGGGAATATTGAGTCGGGAGTATGTGGCTCAGGGGTATCTTCCACTACCACAACCTCCACATTGTTTGCCCTGAGGAGTGAGACAAAATTGTCAAACTCCTCCAGAGCCATATCCTGGGCACTCAGCTCATAACCCCTCTTCTGAAAAGAGTTGTTTCCGGCCGTCTGTTCGTTAAAACCAAATCTTACCGGTCTCACCATAAGGACCTTGGAGGTAGTTTGCATGTTCATATGTATTATTCCAGCTCCTTAATTGAAGAGATAATTATTTTTATAGCATCCCTTAGTTGCTCCTCTGATATTACAAGCGGAGGCGCAAACCTGATTATATGCCTGTGAGTCGGCTTGGCAATTACCCCCTTTTCGGCCATCTTCTTGCAAACATCCATAGCCTCTTTCCCGTTATAAGGCCTGATAACTATAGCATTAAGCATACCTTTACCTCTTACAAGTTCAATGAAAGGTGAATCAACTTTGCTCATCTCCTCACGGAAGATTTTTCCAAGATATTCTGCTCTTTCCACCAGATTCTCCTCTTTTACCACTTCCAGTGCTGCCATAGCAACACGGCAAGCCAGAGGGAAACCGCCAAATGTAGATCCGTGCTCTCCCGGCTTAATTGTCAGCATTATTTCGTCATCAGCAAGTACAGCCGATACCGGAAGAACTCCTCCGGAAATTGCCTTACCCAGAATTACCATATCAGGTCTGATGCCTTCGTGGTCACAACAAAGCATTTTCCCTGTTCTGGCAATACCTGTCTGCACCTCATCGGCAATAAAAAGAACATTATGTTTCTTACACAGATCAAAACATTTTTTTAAATATCCCTCATCCGGCACAAATACACCCGCCTCACCCTGGATAGGTTCAAGCATAAAAGCGGCAATGTTTTTGGAATTTTTCTCCAGTAACTCCTCCAGCGCGGCAACATTGTTGTATGGAATTTTAATCAGCCCCGGAGTATATGGACCATACTGAGAATATGAATCCGGATCTGTTGATAGTGATACAATACTGATTGTCCTCCCGTGAAAATTTCCTTCACACCCTACTATTAATGCCTGATTGTCTGCAATTCCCTTTTTTACATACCCCCACCTTCTTGCAAGCTTGAGTGCTGTCTCAACTGCCTCTGCACCTGAGTTCATTGGCAATACTTTGTCATATCCAAAGTAATTATGAATATACTCTTCATATGGTCCAAGGCAGTCATTAAAAAAGGCTCTTGATGTAAGACAAATTTTTTCTGCCTGATCTTTTAAGGCTCCAACAATTTTAGGATGGCAGTGACCTTGATTTACAGCTGAATAAGCCGATAAAAAGTCATAATAACGCTTTCCGTCTACATCCCACACAAAGGGACCTTCTCCTCTGGAGAGTACCACCTCCAGCGGATGGTAGTTATGAGCTCCGTACTTCTCCTCCTGCGCGATGTAGGCAGCAGATTTTTGTGAAATTTTCATAGCTTGATAATTGTTTATCTAGCAAATATAACCCTTTTTTCACTCTAAAAATGTTAATAAGTTGTTTGTAGTTAGAAAAAGAAAGCGTATCTTTGCAACCCGTTTTATATAACGTAATTACATAAAGTAAAGATTAACAATTAATTATGCCAACAATTCAACAATTAGTACGCAAGGGTCGTACGGTTCTGGTGGAGCAAAGTAAATCAAGAGCGCTTGACTCATGCCCTCAAAGGCGTGGTGTTTGTGTGCGTGTTTACACTACTACGCCTAAGAAACCTAACTCGGCTATGCGAAAAGTTGCCCGTGTTCGCTTGACAAACCAGAAGGAGGTCAACGCATACATACCGGGAGAAGGCCACAACCTCCAGGAGCACTCAATCGTGCTCGTTCGCGGTGGTCGTGTTAAAGACCTTCCGGGTGTTCGCTACCACATCCTTCGCGGTGCTCTTGACACAGCAGGTGTTGATGGACGCAAGCAAAGTCGTTCGCTATACGGTGCAAAGAGGCCTAAAAAAGGTGCTGCTGCAGCTCCGGCTAAGAAAAAGTAAAACTAAAATTTATTAAGAGAAACAAATGAGAAAAACGAAGCCTAAAAAGAGGATTCTGCTTCCTGATCCCAAGTTTCACGACGTGTTGGTTACACAATTCGTGAATAACCTAATGTACCAGGGGAAGAAGAGTATTGCCTATAGCATTTTCTATGATGCTATGGATATCATTGGCGAGAAGATGAAAGATTCTGACAAGGCTCCGCTGGAAATCTGGAAAAGAGCATTAGAGAACATTACTCCACAAGTTGAGGTGAAGAGCCGAAGAGTGGGTGGTGCAAACTTCCAGGTTCCAACAGAGGTGCGTCCTGAAAGGAAGATTTCGCTCTCAATCAAGAATATGATTCTTTACTCACGCAAACGCTCTGCTCATTCAATGGCCGAGAAGCTGGCTGCTGAGGTGCTGGCCGCTTACAATAACGAAGGTGGTGCTTATAAAAGAAAAGAGGATATGCATAAAATGGCTGAGGCCAACAAGGCATTTGCACACTTCCGTTTTTAGAGAGATTAGACAGAATAGATGGCAAGAGATTTAAAATACACAAGAAATATCGGTATCATGGCACACATTGATGCCGGTAAGACTACTACTTCTGAACGGATCCTGTACTATACGGGTAAAACCCATAAGTTAGGCGAAGTTCACGAAGGTGCCGCAACAATGGACTGGATGGTTCAGGAGCAGGAGAGAGGAATAACAATTACCTCTGCTGCAACTACAGCTTTTTGGAACTATAACGGAAATCAGTATCAGATAAACCTTATTGACACTCCCGGCCACGTAGACTTTACAGTGGAGGTGGAGCGTTCGCTCAGAGTCCTGGACGGAACTGTTGCAACATTTTGCGCAGTTGGCCGTGTTCAGCCACAATCTGAGACAGTATGGCGTCAGGCCGATAAGTACAAAGTTCCCAAACTCGCTTATGTAAACAAGATGGACCGTGTTGGTGCAGACTTTCTTGCCGTTATCGAGGAGATGAACGACAAGCTTGGTGCTCACGCTGTTCCTATTGTCCTCCCTATTGGAGCGGAAGAGAAATTTGAAGGTATTATTGACCTTATTTCCAATAAAGCTTATTATTATAACTCAGATAGCAAAGAGCTTGTTAACTATGAAATCAAAGAGGTTCCTGCCTCGATGGTTGCAGAGGTTGACGAGTGGAGAGGAAAACTTGTTGAGTCAGTAGCAGAGTTCAACGATGCACTTCTTGAGAAGTTTTTCGAGGATCCTAACTCTATATCTGAAGATGAGATTGTTGAGGCACTCAGGAAAGCAACTATTAATATGGCTGTTGTTCCTACGCTTTGCGGCTCATCTTTCAAAAATAAAGGGGTACAGTTCCTCCTGGATGCTATTATGCGCTATCTTCCATCTCCCATGGATATTGATGCCATAAAGGGTATCAATCCTGAAACAGGAAATGAGGAGATTCGCAAACCAAATATTACCGAACCATTCTGCGGACTAGTCTTTAAAATTGCAACCGATCCATATGTGGGGAGGTTAGCGTTTATAAGAGCCTATTCAGGAAAACTGGATGCCGGCTCTTATATCCTGAACACTCGTTCTGATAAAAAAGAGCGTGTTGCAAGACTTTATCAGATGCACTCAAACAAACAGAACTCTATTGAGTTTGTTGAAGCGGGTGATATTTGCGCAGCTGTAGGTTTCAAGGATCTTCGCACAGGTGATACCGTTTGCGTTGAAAATCGTCCTATAGTACTTGAGTCAATAACCTTCCCTGATCCTGTTATTGGTCTGGCTGTAGAGCCTAAGACTCAGAAGGATCTTGACAAACTGGGACTTGCTCTTGGCAAGCTTTCAGAGGAGGACCCTACATTTACAGTTAAAACAGATCACGATACCGGACAAACCGTTATCAGCGGAATGGGTGAGCTTCACCTGGAGATCATTGTTGACCGTCTCAGAAGAGAATTCAATGTTGAGATCAATCAGGGAGCACCTCAGGTGAACTACAAGGAGACAATTCGCTCTGCTGTATCTCACAGGGAGGTATTTAAGAAGCAGACCGGCGGCAGAGGTAAATTTGCAGATATTGTATTTGAAATTGGACCTGCTGACGAAGGTGTTACCGGACTTCAGTTTATTGACGAAGTGAAAGGAGGAAACATACCTAGAGAGTACATACCATCCGTTGAGAAGGGATTCAAGGCGGCAATGTCAAATGGTGTACTGGCCGGATATGAGGTCCCAGCCATTAAAGTTGTACTGAAAGATGGTTCATTCCACCCTGTTGACTCTGATTCGCTCTCATTTGAGATTTGTGCAAGACAAGCATTCCGTAAATCTTGTCCTAAAGCAAATCCTTATATAATGGAGCCTATCATGTCACTTGAGGTTGTTACACCGGAAGACTATATGGGAGATGTAATCGGCGACCTTAACAAGCGCAGGGGACAAATCACCAATATGGACTCAAAAGGAAATGCCAGAATAGTTAAAGCTAAAGTTCCTCTTTCAGAGCAATTTGGCTATGTGACAGTTCTTCGCACCCTCTCTTCCGGAAGAGCAACCAGTACTATGGAGTTTTCGCACTACACCGAGCTTCCTGCATCTCTTGCAAAAGAGGTTATTGAAAAGGCAGGCGGCAAGAAGTTTGACGACGATACAGACGAATAACAGAATTATAAATTGGTTAATATATAACAGAAATGAGCCAAAAAATAAGAATAAAGCTGAAATCTTACGATCATATGCTGGTTGACAAATCGGCAGATAAGATTGTAAAAACCGTGAAGGCTACAGGCGCAATTGTAAGTGGTCCTATTCCTCTTCCAACAGATAAGAAGATTTTTACCGTGAACCGCTCTACATTCGTTAACAAAAAAGCCCGCGAACAGTTTGAGCTAAACTCTTTCCGCCGCCTGCTGGATATCTACAGCTCTACACCTAAAACTGTAGATGCTCTGATGAAGCTTGAGCTTCCAAGCGGAGTAGAGGTTGAAATCAAGGTTTGATGATTTTACACAATAAAGACTGCAATAAATAATAGGAGTTTCAGGATTTTTATTATTTTTGCAGTCCTTTTGGGGCCCATAGCTCAGTTGGTTAGTAGCACCTGACTCATAATCAGGGGGTCGCTGGTTCAAGCCCAGCTGGGCCCACCCCAAAATCAGAGAGTTAGCA
>JAGPLK010000102.1 GCA_018053445.1 Bacteroidales bacterium
GTCCCAACAAAATCCAGGTTATTAATTAGGTTAAGCTCCCGAGGAGGCTACCCCCAAAGGGTGGCCTCTTTTTTTTAGGAGTCATAGCTGTTTTATTCTATATTTGTAGAAAAATAACCAAAATTATAATAAAATATAAGCCATATGGACTCTTTTCATTTAAGCCTGAAACATCATAAGCTCATTGAAATATTTGAATTATCTCAGGGAAAACAGAAAATTGAACTTTCTGAGGAGTTAATTAAAAGAATTACTGATTGCAGAGATTATCTGGACAGGCGAATGAAGAGTCAGAGGGAGCCTATTTATGGAATAACAACAGGTTTTGGGTCCTTATGTAATGTCACTATTGATGCAAGTGAGCTATCTCAGTTGCAGAAAAATCTTGTTATGTCTCATGCATGTGGAGTGGGAGAAGAGGTACCTGTAGAAATTGTAAAACTAATGCTGCTTCTAAAGATAAAATCTCTCTCGTATGGCTATTCAGGAGTTAGAGTTGAGACAGTTATGAGACTGGCAGATATGTTTAATGAGGGTGTTATTCCCGTAGTGTATCAGCAAGGTTCTCTTGGAGCCTCCGGCGATCTGGCACCACTTGCAAATATGTGTCTGCCGCTGCTCGGATTGGGAGAGGTGTGGTATAAAGGGGAGAAAAGAGATGCATCTGATGTGAATGCAATTTATGGTTGGCAGCCACTTGAACTGGCCTCTAAGGAGGGGCTAGCATTACTTAACGGGACACAGTTTATGCTCGCCTACAGCATTTGGAATTATATAAAAGCTCAAAGGTTGTCAGAGATGGCTGATATGATTGCGGCACTCTCTCTTGATGCCTTTGACGGAAGAATTGAGCCATTTACCCATGGTGTCCACGCGATCAGACCTCATCAAGGGCAGATAGAAACAGCATCCAATATGAGAGAGCTTCTAAAAGGGAGTGAAATAGCTGCAAGAGATAAGGTTCATGTGCAGGATCCCTATTCATTCAGATGTGTACCTCAGGTGCACGGAGCAACAAAGGATGCGTTGCGATATATAGAAAATGCATTTGAAACGGAGCTTAACAGTGCTACGGATAACCCAACAATACTCCCTGATGAAGATTTGATTGTCTCGGCCGGGAATTTCCACGGACAACCTCTTGCTTTGCCTTTGGATATGCTTAGTATTGCCATGGCCGAGATTGGAAGTATCTCCGAGAGAAGAACATATCAGTTGATTTCCGGAAAGAGGGGTTTGCCATCTTTTTTAGTTGCACATCCGGGTCTGAATTCTGGATTTATGATTCCGCAATATGCCCAGGCCTCTGTTGTGAGCCAGAACAAACAGCTGGCTACTCCTGCCTGTATTGATACTATTGACTCTTCTCAGGGTCAGGAGGATCATGTAAGTATGGGTGCAAATGCCGCAACAAAATGCTACAGAGTAGTTGAAAATATTGAAAAGATTCTTGCTGTTGAGTTAATGAATGCTGCTCAGGCTTTAGAATTCCGCAGGCCTTTAAAATCCTCTCCAATTCTTGAGGATTTGATGGGTGAATACAGGAAAGTTGTTCCATTTATTGAGGAGGATGAGGTGATGTATACCCATATAAAGAATTCTGTTAATTTTATCAGAGAATTCAATTATAAAAAATAGGATGAAAAGACTTTTTACCAATATCGGAAAACTTGTGCAAGTAGAACAGGGGGAGCCTCTCCTGAAGAGGTCGGGTAAAGAGATGTCCTCTCTTAGTGTTATAGATGACGCTTATATGGCTGTTGACGGAGAGCTCATAAGTGATTTTGGTTCAATGGATACGCTTAAGATTTTAGCCGAGAATGGAATAGAGTACTGGCCGGAAAATCAGGCGGATGAGATTGTGGATCTTAAAGGGGCAACTGTTTTGCCGGGATTTTGTGATTCACATACTCATTTGGTCTATTCAGGAAGCAGGGAGAGGGAGTTTATTGATAAGATAAAAGGGTTGTCATATAAAGAGATTGCTGCGAGGGGTGGTGGAATTCTGAATTCTGCCGCATTACTTGGTAAGACATCAGAAGAGGAGCTCTTAAGGCAAACACTGGTCAGAGCAAAGGAGATTATTAACCACGGAACAACTGCGGTAGAGATAAAGAGTGGATATGGACTCAATCCGGAAGATGAGATAAAGATGCTCAGGGTTGCAAGGCGGATTGCTTTGGAAACTCCACTGACTGTAAAAACTACTTTTCTTGGGGCCCATGCTGTGCCGGAAAGATTTGCCGGTAGGAGGGAAGAGTATGTTAATGAAATTATAAATGAGATGATACCGGTAATTGCATCAGAAGAGTTGGCTGACTTTATTGATGTCTTTACCGAGGATGGATTTTTTACGGTTGAGGAGACAGACAGGATACTGAATGCAGGAATGAAATATGGTTTAAGGGCAAAAGTTCACGCAAATCAGATGAGCTTTTCCGGAGGTGTCCAGATAGGTGTTAAGTATAACGCAATATCAGTAGATCACCTTGAGTTTACAGGAGACGATGAGTTTAAACTTCTTAGCAATAGTGAAACAATGGCTACACTTCTCCCGGGATCAACTTTTTTCCTGGAGATGGATTATGCTCCGGCAAGAAAGATGATTGACAGTGGTATGGCTGTTGCACTTGCTACAAACTATAACCCGGGTTCATCACCATATGGGGATATGCGTTTTATGATGGCTCTCGCTGCCCTGAAATATAAAATGACTACAGAGGAGATAATTAATGCAGTCACAATTAATGGAGCCTGTGCAATGGATTTAAGTGAAAATCACGGATCTATAACAAGAGGAAAAAGGGCAGACTTCATTGTTGCGAAAGATATTCCCTCTCTTGACTTCTTACCTTATACATTTACCTCTCCTCTGGTTGAACAGATTTGGATAGGTGGTGTTAAGATATCAGTTTAGTAATAATAAAAATTTAAAAAGCTATGACAAGATTCTCAACTCCGCTTGGCGAAATTGCCATACTGCATCTGGGACACGCCTCACTCCTTATTCAATGGGAGGGAAGAAATATATTCGTCGATCCATACAGCGAGGTGGCAGACTACTCTCTGCAACCAAAGGCAGATTTAATACTTTTAACGCACCATCATTACGATCATCTGGACAATAAAGCCCTTGTTCATATAGATTCAGAAAGAACAGTTTATGTAACAAGTGAAGAGGCTGCAAAAAGCATTCATGGTGCAAATGCACTTAAACAGGGAGAATCCTTTAATTATGAGGGTATAGGAATAAGGGCAGTATATGCATACAATATAGAGAACAGAAATGATAACGGGCTTCCGTTTCATCCAAGGGGTGAGGGAAATGGATATATACTCGATTTTGCAGGGTATAAGCTTTATATAGCAGGGGATACTGAAATTATTCCTGAAATGGGGGAGTTGGGAAGGATTGATCTTGCTTTTCTTCCAAAAAACCTTCCTTACACAATGAGTGATGATATGTTTATAAAGGCAGTTGAGCTGATAAGGCCTGCAAAAGTATTCCCTTATCACTTTTTTGAGATGGACAAGGATGCTCTTAAGGCAAGAATGCCTGATGGTGTAGAGATGATTACTCAGTAGAAATTAATATAAAGTAGAAAAATTATAAAGTAATGCTTCAGAAACTAATAGAGTGCGTACCTAATTTTAGCGAAGGTCGCAATATGCAGGTGATTAAACAGATCACTGACGAGATTGAAAAGGTTGAGGGTGTTAAACTCCTGAATGTTGACCCGGGTGCAGCAACAAACAGGACAGTGGTAACATTTGTAGGCTCTCCTGAGTCTGTATCAGAGGCTGCTTTCAGGGCAATCAGAAAGGCAGGTGAGGTTATTGATATGCGTAACCATCATGGAGAGCATCCAAGAATGGGGGCTACAGATGTTTGCCCATTTATTCCAATAGCCGGAGTTACAATGGAAGAGACGGCAGAGTACGCCAGAGCTCTCGCAAAGAGAGTGGGTGAGGAGCTGGGAATACCTGTATACTGTTACGAGAGCGCAGCTTTTAAACCTGAGAGAAGGAATCTTGCAAATTGCAGAGCAGGAGAGTATGAGGGTCTGGCAAAAAGAGTAGGCTCATCAGAGTGGAGACCCGATTTTGGCCCTGCTGAATTTAGTGAAAGAGTGGCAGTTACTGGAGCAACTGCAGTTGGCGCAAGGGATTTTCTTGTTGCTATAAACTACAATCTTAACACAACATCAACAAGAAGAGCAAATGCTATTGCATTTGATGTGAGAGAGAAGGGAAGGAAAATGAGAGAAGGAAATCCAATAACCGGCAAGGTGGTTAAAGACGAGAATGGGAAGGATGTCTGGATTCCCGGCACACTAAAAGGTTGTAAGGCTATAGGCTGGTTTATTGAAGAGTATGGAATTGCACAGGTATCCATGAATGTTACCAATATTACCCAGACACCTGTACATATTGCATTTGATGAGGTTGTTGAAAAGGCCGCTGTAAGAGGAATCAGGGTTACCGGAAGTGAGATTGTTGGTCTGATTCCTAAGAAGGTACTTATTGATGCCGGTAAACACTATCTGGCAAAGCAGCAGAGATCTGCAGGTGTATCGGAAGAGGAGATTATTAAGATAGCTGTTAAATCAATGGGCCTCGATGATCTTAAACCATTTGATCCCAGGGAGAAGGTTATTGAGTATTTGCTGGAAGAGGGATCTGCAGCTAAACTGATAGACCTTACAGCAAAGGGATTTGCAAATCTGACTGCAAGCGAGTCTCCTGCTCCGGGAGGAGGATCTGTATCGGCCTATATGGGAGCCCTTGGAGCAGCATTAGGAACTATGGTGGCAAACCTCTCATCTCACAAAGCGGGATGGGACCACAGATGGGATGAGTTCTCAAAATGGGCTGAGAAGGGTCAGTCAATTATGAACGAGATGCTTTTTCTGGTTGATGAGGATACAAACTCATTTAATAAAATCATGGAGGCGTTTGGCCTTCCAAAAGATAGTGATACCGAGAAGGCTGCCAGAAGTGCCGCTATCCAGGCTGCAACTCAGTATGCAACAGAGATTCCTCTGAGAACCATGAAGGTTGCTTACTCTGGATTTGATCTGATTGAGGAGATGGTTAAAGAGGGTAACCCAAATTCCGTTTCAGACGCCGGAGTTGGTGCTTTGGCAATCAGGTCTGCCATTTACGGAGCCTATATGAATGTAAGAATAAACTCTGTAGACCTGAAAGATCGTACCGTTGCAGACAAACTGGTTGCAGAGGCACAAGAGATTTACGACATGACCGCCGGCCGCGA
>JAGPLK010000103.1 GCA_018053445.1 Bacteroidales bacterium
TTTACATCATCTCCTCTAAAAAGGAACGCACCCAAGATATCCCTCAATTTAGTCCGGATATCTCCAACAGCAATTTTATCAAGTGTTTCATAAACAGTATCATTCAAATCCAAGAGCTCCTCTTGATTCTGTGCATAATAACCTAAGTTAACATTATGTCCAAGTTCAATATTTCCACTTGTGGGATCAATGTCCTTACACAATAATTTCATAAAGGTTGTTTTTCCTTCTCCATTTCTTCCCACTAATGCTATTTTCTCTCCTCTCTCAATTACAATATCTGCATTCGAAAAAACAATCTTATCTCCATAAGATTTTGTTAAATTTTTAGTCTTTACAACAACATTTCCTGATCTTGGAGCCGGTGGAAATTTTACAATAATTGATGAAGTATCTTCTTCATCTACCTCTATTCTCTCAATTTTATCCAACTGTTTTATTCTGGATTGTACTTGATTTGATTTAGTCGCCTTATATCTGAATCGTTCAATAAACTCCTCACTCTTTTCAATCATTCTCTGCTGATTTTCGTAAGCAGCAAACTGTTGCTCCATCCTCTCTTTTCTCAACCCAAGATATTTTGTGTATGGGACTTTATAATCATGAATTTTCCCAAGCATCAGTTCAACAGTTCTATTCGTTACTCTGTCTAAAAACCTTCTGTCGTGAGAGACTAATATTAAGGCCCCCTGATAAGATATCAGGTACTCTTCCAGCCATTGGATAGACTCAATATCTAGGTGGTTGGTAGGTTCGTCCAAAAGAAGAGTAGAAGGGGATGATAATAGGATTTTTGCTAATTCAATCCTCATATTCCATCCCTGACTAAAAGTAGAGGTTGGTCTGTTAAGCTCATCTGATCTGAAACCAAGTCCAGAAAGTGTTTTTTCAGCATCACCTCTTGGATTTCCTGTCTCGACAATTGATAATTTATCATGAAAATCATTTAGGCTGACTATTAGTTTATGATATGTATCACTCTCATAGTCTTCTCTTTCTGCTAATTGTAATGAAATGTACTCTATTTCTGCCTTAATTTTGTCAATGTACGAAAAAGCCATCATTGCTTCATCAATGACACTTTTATCTCTATTATGCTCCATCTCCTGAGGAAGATAGCCAATCTTCTCTGTAGAAGGAATCATAACTCTCCCGGATGATGGTTTGTTAATACCTGCTAAAATTTTTAAAATTGTTGATTTGCCTGATCCATTTTTTCCAACCAGTCCGATTTTATCCTTGTCTCCTACGTGAAAATTAACATCACTAAATAGGTCATATCCACCAAAGGATACATTAAGATCATTAATTGATATCACGGCAAATCAGTATGCTGAATTCATATAAAAGATATAGAGGAGCGGCAACAACCATAAGTGTAAACGCATCTCCGCTAGGGGTTATAACTGCAGCTGCAATCAACAAAATTGTGAAGGCATGCTTTCTGTATTTTTTTAGCATTCCTTTATTAATTATACCAATTTTTGATAAAATTAAAGCAAGTGCAGGCATTTCAAATACTATCCCCATAATGAGTATCAATCTTGTAAACATTGAGATATATGACTGGAGAGAAATTTGATTGGGAACTGATTCACTAACTTGATATGTACCAAGAAACCTGAGTGTCAGAGGAAAAACAAACAGATATCCTACAATAACCCCCGCAATAAATAGAAAGGCTCCAAATAAAAATGCTTTTTTCGTAGCTTTCTGCTCATTTATATATAATCCTGGCTTGATAAATGACCAGAATTGATACAGAATATAGGGTACAGCAAGAATAAAGGCAATTGTTAACGATACAGATATATGTATAAAAAATTGAGCGGATAAATCAATGTTGATTAACTCTAAATTGAAATCTCCCGGAAAAGTTCCTTTTAGCCATTTGTAGAGAATAAAACCATCTTTTGTTGGGGCAAAGATTATATCTCCAAATAGGATTTCCTTACAAAGAAAAACTGGCACAGCAATGATAAATATTGCTATGACAGATCTGAACAGAACTTTCCTCAGTTCATCCAGGTGATCCCAAAAGGTCATCTCAATACTCACTTCTTCTCTTTATCTTTATCATTATCAGAAGAGTTAATCTCATCTTCTACTCCTTTAACACCATCTTTAAAGCTTTTCACACCCTTACCAATTCCTTTCATCAGTTCCGGGATTTTTTTACCACCAAAAAGTAAGACAACGATAAGAGCAATGATAATAATCTCGGTAGCTCCTATGGAACCCAGAAAAAGTAAATGATTCATAAAATAAAATTTAATTATTCTTAAAATATGGGCTAAATACACTAAGAACAAAATCAGGAACACGCGTTGGTCTCCTGTTGCCTGAATGTATAAAACCCAAAGTTACACTTCCGGAGGCAACTTTTTCTCCTTTTTCGTTAAATATATCAGAATCTATAGTAAACTTAACTTTAGGGAGTTCTTTTATTTTGCTAATAATTTTAATCTCATCTCCCATTTTTAAAGGAATCTTATAATCACATTCAATGTGAATTACTGGCATCATAATTCCAGAACTTTCAATCTTTTCAATTGGCAATCCCAAATCTTTCAGTGCTTTACTTCTTGCAGTTTCAAAATATCTAATGTAATTAGAGTGATGTACAATGCCCATCATATCTGTTTCATAATATCTTACCTCAAAAGTTATTTCGGAAATAAACATAATTACTTGATTTTAATGGACCCTTTACCTTGTTTATGATAAATCAATTTAATCTCATCAACTATTATAAAACTACCATCGGCACCGGTAAATAACTCGCCATCTTTACTAGCTGTGAAACCGACAGCTATATAATTTGGTTTTTTTAAATAATTATAATTTGCTATATTGATTTGACCTAAAGTCCACTCATCTTTATTTTGATCAAGAAGAATTTCTCCGGAGGCGTTAAGTTGGCTCCTGTTATCGTTCCAAAGTTCAATAAATGCCCTTCCTCTGTCTGTTCCTGGCAAATCCTCTACAGGATTAAATGCCGGAATTGTTGTAGAAGAAATCTTCGGAGTAGTTCTTTGCAATTTCTCTCCTCTATGATATTTGTACATAAAATTCATCTGCAAGGGTATCTCTTCAAATAAAAATGGAATGCCAAACAATGTCATGCTTGATGGATTGTAAACATCAGAAGCGAGTGTACTGTATCTGAATCTACCCAGAAAAAGATTACCTGATGCAAGTGATGTTACCTTGATTATATCTGCAAAGTTAATCGAAGAAAGAGTTGTGGTAACTTTTGCTGCATATTGTGAATTGAATCCCTCAGTTTTGAATACCCCTGTTAATGATGGATTGTTTGAGCTGTTCCAGCCAGATCCGTCACTTGGAAATATTGTGTTTATTGTGGTGTACTGAGGATGTACCCTCCATATCTCCATATCAGAATTTGGAATTTGAGGCGCAATAACAAGTCTGATTTGCCACTCTTTAACATCTCCGTTCTGAGCAATTACATTTAACTTGACAGGAGTACCAGAATACAATGAAAGCACACCTCCAACAGTAAAATCTTCAATTATAGCATTCTCTGAAATTTTAATCTTGGCTGATAATTTTAAAGGCTCATTTGGTATAAACTTATCAGCTAATATGACAATTTCAGAATTCTCCGGCTCAATGTATGCTTCAGAAATATTATATCCATAAGAGGTATTTCCTAATTCAAAATCAATTATATCTGCTTTATTGGATTTTGGTGAAAAATTATTAACTAACTCTATTCTCCAAAACTCGGATAATCCTAGATATTCTATCGAGTAAACTTTAAAATCCTCTATAGATGCGAAAGTAATAGTAGAAGGGATACTGGAAGAAATGTTATTTGCCGAAGATACCGTAATCCCATTAATGGTAAGAGGGAAAGATCCGTTAGAGATAACCGGAATAGAAATTATCTTATTAGAATTATCAATATAAGCACCCTCTAAAGTTACTAAGTTGTCACTACTGGTATAGTTATTCCATGCAAAACTGTTTAAAATATTCTTATAAGACTTTGGTTTTAAACAAATCCTCCAGTCTGTATAAATTCCATTAATTATATCAATAATATTAAACGAAAATGTTGAAGTATCAGTAGGAAATTTAAATATTTTGCTGGGTGGAGTCCCCAAAAGGGACAATTGATTTTTTAACTGAAAGTCAATTTTTACATCTGCGGGAAATGATCGTTTTATATCATTATAAAATATAGTAATTTCATTAGTAGCAGATGATTTATGAACTGAATCAATTTGAAAATTTTCATTTAGAGATTGAGCATTCAAAGATATAAAAGGAGAATTAAGCTTTTCGTATACAGTTAACAGCTCCTCTTTGTTTGCTTTGTAGTCCGGGACGGCATTTTTTATTATGATTCTCCACTCTTCTTCTCGTCCGCTCTCACTTATTAATTTTAATTTTTTTGTTTCCTCGGGTAACATAAATGTTATTGATTCACCTGTACTCCAACCCGTAATTTTGGCTCCTTTTGAGATTTTAATTAAAGGCTTGATTGTTAACGGGAACTGTGAGCTTGTCAAAAACAATGTCACTGTGGAGTTCGTTGGATTTGGATACCCCTCTTCTGAAATTTCCGTTCCGACAGGGCCGGCAATTTCACCTGTATAGAAACTTATAATCTCAGATATCTCGTTTGATGGTAACACATCCAGTTTAATATCATAGCTTTTAGTTAGTCCACTTTCAGAAACAACATAAACTGATTTAACCGAAGAATACTCTTGAAATTCAATGTATCCATCATTGTCAATTCCTAAAATTTTTATACCATTATGACTTGTTTTAAAATCAAGCTTAACTTTTATGGGAAAGTAATATTTACCTAGTTTTACGGGAATAGTGATTAACCCTTCTGTTAGAGCAGGTTTATCCAGAATGACGTGAGCCGGTAGTACATCTTCAATTATAACCTCTTCTATTTGATTTGAATCACTAAGATTTGAGACTTTATCACAAGAGAAGAGGAGTACAGATAATATAACCATCTGCAATACTCTATTATATATGACAATGTTATGAAACATCAGGATTTAATAAGTTCTTCCCTTGAGGATAACAATTTTTCAATTTTTGTTATTGCATCTTTTTGCTTCTTGTATTCCAATTCTACTACATCTTTAGGAGCACTCTCTACAAATTTTTGATTTTCAAGTTTTTTATTCACACCATTGAGAAATGAGTTTAATCTCTTTAACTCCTCCTCAATTTTG
>JAGPLK010000104.1 GCA_018053445.1 Bacteroidales bacterium
GTTGGGCTCTCCCCAGTTAACAAACATATCGGCAAAAAGCAGAGAGGGGAGTATAGTAAAAAAGGTAATCCATGTAGCACCGCTTCTGCGTAGCATCCCTGCAATCAGTAAAGCGATGTTTACAAGTAGTATAGGAATAAAATAGAGACCAAAAAAGAGAGGGAATGATACAAATGACGGATTTATGAATACTGACAGATATGATAGTACCAGGGCCACCCCTGCAACAATAATCATCAGCCTGAAGAGCAATGCAAAAGGCCAGGGAGATCTCCCATGTTTTACCTTTTTGTTTTTTGATCTTCTTCTTCCGGCCATCAGAAGTACATTTTATTATTCTTTTTCCAGTATCTTATAAGGAAGAAACCAAACAGCATACCGCCCAGGTGGGCAAAGTGAGCAATGTTACCTCCTGTATTAGAAACACCCAGTAATAGTTCAATACCGCCAAATATTAGCACAAACCATTTTGCCTTAAGAGCAACAGGAGGGAAAATTAACTGCAGTACATTATTAGGGAAGAGCATTCCGTATGCAAGCAGAACTCCGTATACTGCTCCTGAAGCACCTACAGTAGGGGTCATAAGCAAGTTCTGAATATTTTGAAGAGCATATTGATTCCCTGCTTCAAAAGCAGCTACTTGTGAAGTGTAGTCAAAATAAAGAACAAGAGAGTGGAGAGCGGCTGCACCCAGCCCGGTCACCATATAGTAAAGAAAGAATTTCTGGCTTCCCCACACATGTTCAAGTACTACACCAAAGATAATCAGTGAGTACATATTGAAAAAGAGGTGAATGAAATTCCCGTGCATAAACATATGTGTGACAAACTGATATGGGCGGAAAAACTCAGATTCAAAATAGAACAGGGAGAACTTCTCGTACATGAAATTTCCCGTGAAAAAGGTGATCAGTAACATAAGTGCGTTGATGATCACAAGGTTTTTAATAACCGGCGGTAGTGATGTAAAAAATCCGCCTCCTCTGTATGGTATCATATTGTAAAATTTTATCAATTAAATTATACGGACATTCGTCCCTCTATCTCTTCAACAGATAGAAGCGAGAAAACCGGGTACCCGGATGGTGAGTTTGCTGGTTCTGTACATGCAAAGAGTGCATCAACAAGTCCCCTCGCCTCCAGATGGCTTAGAGTTCCGCTCTTCTGTCTTGCTCCTGCCGAGGAAAGAGTTGAGGCAATCCTTTCTCGTACCTCAGCACCAATATCCCCTCTGCCTTCCGGAAGTATGTTAATCAGAGTATCAGCAAGTTTGTCTACTCTCTCTATCTCTCCTGAAAAGCTGTCCGGAATACCTGTCAGCAAATACTCTCCATTCTCACTCCTTCTTATGTCAAAACCAAACTGCAAAATGCGTGCACTCTTTTCATCAACAACAGATTTCTGTGCTTCACTAAGGTTTAACTGAGCGGGGAAGAGTACCTTCTGGATATCTGCAGATTCCATTGTAAGAGATTTTATATATCGTTCAAAGAGAATTCTTTCCCAGGCACGGATTATATCAATAATAATAAGTCCGGATTTAATAGTAGTGGCTATATATCTGCTCCCCACCTGCAGTACAGGCTTCTGAACAATATGCTCCTCCTGGAAAATAGCTCCGCTATCTTTTATAGTCTCCCATCTTCTGTCTGCCTCTCGATTAAATTTTCCCTCTTCAAAAAATGGGTTAAATAATGGGTCATAATCTATTTTAGGAGGCGGTACCCAGTACCCGCTTTTAACTTTAGGAATCTCCGGTGCTCCCTCCTGGTCAAAGTCAATACTCGGCATAAAAGAGTTTCTTCCAAGAGATTCTCTTACGGCACTATGCAGAATATCAAAAATTGCGTAATCATCTTCAAACTTGACTTCCGTTTTTGCAGGATGTATATTTACATCAATTCTGGACTGTTCTGCTTCAAAAAAAACGAAGAAGGATGGAAGATGCCCCTCCTGGATAAGATTATCGTATGCTTTAAGGAGTGCCTTCTGAAAATAGGGGCTTCTGAAAAACCTTCCGTTTGCAAAGAAGTACTGGTTACCCGGAGTTTTTCTGGCATCCTCAGGCTTGCCGATGTATCCCTTTATTTTGACAATAGTTGTATCAACAGATATCTCTACAAGCTCTTTTCCCAGTTCCCGTCCCAGTATAGACTGAATTCTGAGACGCAGATTGGCCGGAGGGAGGTTGTAAACCTCAACTCCGTTATTGGTGAAATGGAAATGGAGATCCGGGCGGGTAATGGCAATCCTTGTAAATTCAGCAAGTATTTGTCTGTACTCGGCAGCATCTGATTTAAGAAATTTTCTTCTTGCCGGTATATTGTAGAATATGTTTCTAACAGAGAAGATTGAACCTTGTGGTGTTGCAATTTGATTTACGGAGTTAACTTTTGACTCGGATATTTTAACTTCTGTTCCGGTCTCATCTTCAGCTCTTCTTGTCCGGAGAGTAACCTCAGAAACAGAGGCTATTGATGCCAGAGCCTCTCCGCGGAATCCAAATGTGCCCAGCTGCTCCAGATCCTCAATTTCATTGATTTTTGATGTGGCATGTCTCTCAAATGCAAGCACGGCATCTTCACGGGACATCCCGCATCCGTTATCGGAAACCTGAATAAGAGTTCTGCCGGAATCCTTTATGGAAACGCTAATTTCCGCAGCTCCCGCATCAACAGCATTTTCCATTAGCTCCTTGACCACAGAGGCCGGTCTTTGAACCACCTCCCCCGCAGCGATCAGATTTGAAACATGTCCCGGAAGTATCTTGAGCATAAGTATTGGTAATCTAACGCAGACTATTTAAAAAAGTTGCTAAGTGCGTCAGCAAAAAAGTAAACCACTGCCATCATAGCAAGGATGGAGACAAGAATAATAATTCTTGATATCATAGGAGACATGGAGCTCTTTCTCCCCTCATAAACCGCCTTTTGAATTTTACCGCGGATATGGCTTCCAATGATATGGACATCATTGTGACTCTCGGCTGCCTTTATCCTCCCCTCCAGCTCCTCTCTCTTAGGATCATAGTAGCGTGGCTGATAGTTAAAGGAGCGATGCTTGGGTACATTAAAGAAATTAAATAAAGCCATTTGCCTCTCTTTTGTTTATATTTACACAAAGATAACAATAATTAATTTTCTGATTTTGTCCTGACATGAAAACTGCAGAAACAATATACCCGCCATTTAGAATCGGCAATGGTTATGATGTTCACCGTCTCGCTCCCAGACTCCCTTTCTGGGTTTGTGGTATTCAGGTTCCTCATGAAAAGGGGTGTATTGCCCATTCAGACGGAGACACCCCTATTCACGCACTCTGTGATGCCATCCTGGGTGCATTAGCCCTGGGTGACATTGGCAAACACTTCCCTGATACTTCAGAGGAGTACAGAGGGATTGACAGCAAAATCCTTCTGAAAAAGGCAGTCCAACTCGCCTCTGAGCAAGGATGGTCTCTTGGAAATTGCGACATTACCATCGCCCTTCAGCGTCCCAAGATTGGACCATTCATTCCCCGGATGCGCCAAATTATGGCAGAGATTCTTGAGTGCGACATCACCGCTGTCTCAATAAAAGCCACTACAACAGAGAAGCTTGGATTTGTAGGAAGAGAAGAGGGTATTGAGTGCTGGGCGAGTGCTCTTATGGTTCGGAAATAAGCCTCTCCCAAATATCTCTTCGTATTAATCTGTAGTGCGGCCTGTATGCAGCAGTGTACTCGCTGCTGTGGTGAACAACATATTCTCCTCTTCCATTTTTCTATGTCGGGCAATATATGCGATGATGAACTCTCAAAAAAGGCCTCTGAGAACCGCTTATAACTCACAATCCCCATCTCAATCACTGCAAGATCTACCCTCACAAACCGGCCCTCCCAACCAATAACCTCAGCCACCTCGCTCTGTGTAAGCCCGACAACCTTACCGCCGCTCTCACTCCTCATAAGCGCAAGCTCTCTCCTGATATATGCCCCCGCAGAGGCGGTATCGGCCACCATATGCCCCGGACCAAACTTGTCCTGAAAGAAGTTCTTATACAAATCAATAAGCCTTGACTGCGGATACAACTCCAACTGCCTTTTGACCACACTCTCAACCTCTTGTCTCTGCTGCCCTAACATCATCCCTCCACCTCCGGTCACCAGTCCGTAAATCAGCACGAAGCGCACGGCTAATCTCATAAACTTTACTCTTGCCTTACTCTTTTTCATACTGCTTATATCTGTTTGCTAATATAGTATAAAGATCCCACTTCTATATTTTGATCTGAATTGTTTAATAAAATCTGACAAATGATACATCTCCTCAAAAGGCTATTTATAGATAAACAGAGAGATACAGAGGTGCAGGCATGGCAAATATCCGGCCGGAAAGCGGTGAGTTGGATGCTTGAGCTAAAGTTTCCCACGTCAAAGACCAGAAGTAAACTATATACCCACACCGCTGTAACACCCTGATTACCTAAGCATAAGCAATCCACCTGTCAGGTCACCTGACAGGTGGATTGTCTATTCATTGATAATCTGAGCCTTAGAGCCGCACGGGTTTCGCAAAAATCATCTGCCGAATGGCCAACTCAGGGCGGGCGGGTATCCGCCAAGCCTCACGCCCGGCTCGGGTTGACAGGGATATTCGTATATGTGCGTATAAATCTAGCAATTGCAAATTGCTTTTTGAAAAACTTTTTTAAAAACCAATTTATAAACACCTAACTACCTATTAAATAGACAAATATCCCTGTCAAACCATCGCCCGCCTTCTGGCAATTCACCGCCTCCCGGCTTTAGTTACCCTTTTTGCAGAAAATTCCGACATACATCTGCTACTATAACTTGCATATTGTGTGTGCGTTAACATTTATTCCCCCGGGTGATCCACGGAGTTGATTGTTATCTTAAAAATATACTGCGTGTTACAGCTGCACGGGTATATAGTGTACATAAGGTTGGAGTATATTATTCACTACAAAAATTAATAATTAACCCTCGAAATTTGTCACATCATAAAAAAGTATTACTTTTGCCCTCCCAAACAAAACGCGGCGCGATAGCTCAGCTGGTTAGAGCGCATGATTCATAATCATGAGGTCCCCAGTTCAATCCTGGGTCGCGCTACAAGAGAGCCCCACTTTTGCAAAAGCAAAAGTGGGGCTTTGTTTTTTCCACCCGGTCAAGAGCTAGCTCTTGCCGGAGCGAAAAA
>JAGPLK010000105.1:0-3840 GCA_018053445.1 Bacteroidales bacterium
TTAATGCATGAAATCATTCCCGTTCTTTTATCAGCATGACTCCATGGACTGCGGTCCTACCTGCTTGCGGATGATTGCAATGCATTACGGAAAGCACTATTCGCTTGAAACCCTGAGAAAACGCAGTGAATTTTCCAGACTGGGAGTCTCTATGCTTGGTATTAGCCAAGCCGCGGAGAGTATTGGATTCAGAAGTACAGGGGTAAAAATTACCTTTGAAGACCTTAAGGAATCAACTCTACCCTGCATAATCCACTGGAATCAGAACCATTTTATGGTTGTACACGGATTTAAAGGGCGGGGAAAAAGGCTTAAAGTATTGGTTGCAGATCCTTCAGCAGGGCTCAATCAATTCTCTGAGAGGGAGTTCAGAAATGGATGGATATCAACAATATCCAGGGGAAAGGAGTTGGGTGCGGCACTTATTCTGGAGCCCACACCGGAATTCAGACTTGCTCCCGGAGAGAGCATAAACAGAAATAAATTCAGATTTCTGCTCTCTTATGTTAAACCATATAAACAACTTATTTCTCAGCTTATAATCGGACTTGTAGCAGGTTCTCTTCTTCAGCTGATATTGCCTTTTCTGACTCAAAGTATTGTTGATATCGGAATTGGCACTCAAAACATAAAATTCATCTGGCTTGTCCTTATTGCTCAGTTAGCTCTGACTCTTGGGATGGTTTTTGTCGAATTTATCAGGGGATGGATATTGCTTCACCTTGGAACAAGGGTGAATATTTCTCTTATCTCTGACTTTCTTATTAAACTGATGAAGCTTCCCATTGGTTTTTTTGACACCAAAACAACAGGGGACCTTTTACAAAGAATAAGTGATCATAAACGAATCCAGAATTTTCTGACAGGTTCATCACTAAACATACTATTCTCTATGATGAATATTGTGGTGTTTGGTGCTGTTTTACTATTCTATAATTTTACCATTTTCGCAGTCTTTTTTGGAGCATCTGCACTATATATATTGTGGGTAAACCTCTTTATGAAGAAGAGGAGAGAGCTTGATCACCGTACATTTGCTCAGAATGCAGCAAATCAAAGCTCACTTATTCAATTAATTACCGGAATGCAAGAGATAAAACTAAACTCTTGCGAGAAACAGAAACGGTGGGAATGGGAGAGAATACAGGCTAAATTATTTAATCTCGGTCTTAAAGGTCTGGCTTTGGGTCAATATCAGGAGGCAGGTGGAACTCTAATAAATCAGCTTAAGAATATAATTGTAACATTTATAGCAGCAAATGCTGTTATTTCAGGAGATCTTACACTGGGTATGATGCTCTCTGTTCAATATATAATTGGACAGCTTAACTCTCCTGTTAATCTTATAATTGGCTTTATTCAGCAAACACAGGACGCAAGAATAAGCCTGGAGAGGTTATCTGAAATTCATACAAAAAAGGATGAGGATGACCCTTCAACTCCACTTATTTCAGAGATACCAAAAGAGTGCGGAATCAGGATTACTGATCTCTCATTCAAATATGACGGAGCGGGCTCTCCAACGGTTCTCAACTCTATAAATCTGGAGATTCCGCATGGAAAAACAACAGCAATTGTTGGTGCCAGCGGAAGCGGTAAAACAACACTTATTAAACTAATGCTCGGCTTCTATCAGCCTCTGATGGGGAAGATAGAGATAGGCTCCACTGCACTCACCTCATTTAGTATGAAGGAGTGGAGGAGAACCTGCGGAGTGGTAATGCAAGAGGGATTCATTTTTTCAGACACCATAGCAAACAACATTGCCCCCGGCGATGAGTATATTGACAAAGAGGGACTTCAAAGAGCCGTTTCCATAGCAAATATCGGCTCCTTTATTGAAAACCTCCCTCTGAATTATAATACAAAAATCGGACAGGAGGGCTTTGGCACAAGTCAGGGACAGAAACAGAGGATTCTTATAGCACGAGCTGTTTATAAAAATCCTCAGTTTCTGTTTTTTGATGAGGCAACAAACGCACTTGACGCAAACAACGAGAAGGTTATCATGGAGAATCTCGCAGAGTTCTTCAAAGGGAGAACCGTAGTAGTAGTAGCGCACAGGCTTAGTACTGTGCGAAATGCAGATAACATCATAGTCCTGGACAGGGGAAGGATTATTGAACAGGGAACTCATCACGAGTTGACAGAAAAGAGAGGAGAGTACTACAGGTTGGTTAAAAACCAACTAGAACTGGGTAACTGATGGAGAACAGGCCAAACATTGAATTACGATCAGACGAAGTAACCGATATTCTGAGAAGACCTCCGGGCTGGATTATCAGATGGGGTATAACAGGGATAATGATATTAATTATTTTCCTGTTGGCGGGAAGTCTAATATTTAAATATCCGGATAAGATTGTTGCACCAATAACAATATCATCCGAGAATATGCCGGTAAAAATTCTTACAAGAAGCAGTGGCAGGCTTACATCTTTTTTTGTAAGAGATCACGAGAGTGTGAAAAAAGATCAGATAATAGCTGTTATTGAGAATACAACAGATCTTGATGCATATTTCCAATTATCAGAGAGGGCAGATTCTGTTGAGGCATCTCTTCTAAGGGGAGGGGATTCAGAAATAAGATTAGCCTCTATGTTTGGGACTCATTTAGGAGAGCTTCAGGAGGATTACACATCTCTCTATTCTGTTATCTCAGAGTATAACGCATTTGTAAAAAACAATTATCACAGAAGAAAAGCCGAGAGGATTCGCAGCCAGATAAAATTTCAGAAGATGCAGGTATCGGCCTCGTCAAGGCAACTTGCACTCTCAGTGGAGAGGAGTAAATTATCAAGAAAGAACTGGGAGAGAGATTCTACTCTTTATACTCAAAAGGCGATATCTACTTCTGAGTTGGAGAGGAGCAGAAAGGAGTGGCTTGAGGCCGTTAATCAATACGAGAATCAATACACCTCTTTTAATAATCTCAATATTCAGGTTGAGCAGGCAGAACAAACAATATTTGATCTTGAAGAGGAGAGGTCAAAAGGTATCCGAGATTTTCACAGATCAATCAAATCAAAGCTTGATAATCTAAGATCATCTGCTTCAGCATGGGAGAAGAGCTATCTGTTAAAGAGTCCTGTTGAGGGGAGAATTTCACTCTCTAAATTTTGGGATAAAAATCAGAATATTGGTATTGGAGAGGTAGTAGCTACAGTAATACCAAGTGGAGAGACAAAAGTGATTGGTAAAATATACATTCCTGTACATGGTGCAGGAAAAGTTAAAATTGGTCAGAAGGTAAATGTTAAAATTGACAATTATCCATATCTGGAATATGGAATGGTAACAGATTCGGTTGAGGGGATTTCTGAGGTTCCTGCAGTAATTGATAATAAAACAGTCTATATTGTTACAGTACAATTTCCGAGAAAACTTGTGACCGGATATAAAATTGAGATACCCTCAAGCGAAGAGATGACAGGAGTAGCTGAGATTATAACAACTGACATTAGTGTCCTTAAAAGAATTATCTATCCGATTAGACATATGCTTGAGCGGGTCACTCGTTCATAAATAACTCCTCGCTTATTCTCTCTATATACATTTTTGCCCTCTCTCTAAGGATGACCTCTTCTGCCGAAAGGTTACTCCCTTTACCAGCAATAGATTCGAGATATTTTTCAAGAAGAGATTTTGCCTCGGTGAGACTGCCTTTATCTTTAAATCCGCCCCTTACCATAGCCATCTGAAAAATCAACTTATTATCACCGGGATTAAGCCTGTATGCCTCTGCAAACGAATCATATGAAAGCTGCAATTTTTCAAGTGCCGAGTATGCAATTCCCAGCTGATTATATAGTTTGTAAAGCAATACCGGATCCGGCTGAA
>JAGPLK010000105.1:3940-5128 GCA_018053445.1 Bacteroidales bacterium
GACTGCATTGTCTGAGCCAGTTTATTCAGGATCCTGATATTTGTAGTATCAATCTTACTTAGCTTAACCAGTAGTTGTTTAGAACTTCCTGTCTCACCCAGCATAGAGTACATATCAGAGGCCGATTCCATCGCCCGCAAATTGGATGAGTCTATTTGCAGTACTCTTTTGTAAGCCTGGAGAGCTTGTGAATACTCAAACTGGTTTCTCCATGAATCACCCAGCAGCGTTAATACTAAAGGGTCTCTGAATAGAGAATCTTTTAACAGTGGATTTAACTCCCGGGCAACATCTCTGCTCTCCCCGTTCTGAATCCTGATATAAAGAGAATTAACATCATACTGAGCAACTATCTGACCTGCTGTCAATACAAGAATTACAAGAATTATTAATCTTTTCATGGCTGGGAAATTAACAAAGCCTTCCACTGCAATTACTTTGCCAAGAGCAAAATAGAGAGGGCGGCCAATCAGCCGCCCTCGGAATCAACCAAACTAAACTATTTTTTTGGACTTTTGTCCGGAAACGGAGGTAATGTTGCAGGCAGATATTTATACTCTTTCATCTGCTTTTTAACAACCTCAAGCGCCTTATTAAGCTGCTCGTCTTCTCCCATAAACTCTTTATAAGGATCATTAAAGATCTCAATATCCGGAGTCACACCTGTACCCTCAATGATCCAGCCGCTTCCGTCAGCAGCAAATGGAGCGTATGATGGTGTAACAATTGAACCTCCGTCAACTACAGGGATACTTCCGCTATAACCAACTACTCCACCCCAGGTACGACGACCTATAACTGTTCCCAGTTTATTATGTTTAAATCTGTAAGGGAAAAGGTCTCCGTCTGATGCTGAGTATTCATTTACAAGAAGCACTTTAGGACCCTGGAAAGTACCCACAGGGTTTACATCTCCCTCCTTCTGATTTGTGTGCATAGAGAAGTATGTTATTGTTCTCTGCAATCTCTCAGTAATCATTGGAGAAACATTTCCACCTCCGTTGCCTCTGTCGTCAATAATCAGAGCCCTCTTTGTCAGCTGAGGATAATAGTGTTTTACAAACTCATTAAGGCCGGGTACTCCCATATCAGGAATATGGATATAACCTACCTCTCCATTAGTAGCCTCACTCACTTTTCTTATGTTATTCTGAACCCAGCTGAAATATCTGAGTCCTGACTCATCTG
>JAGPLK010000106.1 GCA_018053445.1 Bacteroidales bacterium
CCAAAAAACGGACTATTCAAACCTACCGGATTCATCCAACTGCTAAAATCTAATATTAAAGCCAGGACATTTGAAGAATTAAAAATACCCATAAAAGTTGTCTCTACAAATCTTGACGAGGGTAGATATGAAGTTTTTTCTGAAGGAGATCTAATCAAGAAAGTTACCTCCTCTGCATGTGTCCCTGTGATTTTTAATCCAATTGAGATTAATGGTCATCTTTATGCTGATGGAGGAATATTTAAAAACTTTCCTGTATCAATAATAAGAGACCAATGCAAAAAGGTAATAGGGATTAATGCCAGTCCGCTTGTTACAGAGAAATACTCAAAAAATATAGTTGGTATTGCAGAGAGAACCTATCATTTTATGTTCAGAGCTAACACAATGGAGGATAAAAGAATGTGCGATATACTTGTTGAAGTGGAAAGTGTAATGCAATTTAAAACCTTTGATTTAAACAAGGTTGACATTATTTTCCAAATGGGATATGAAGCAATGAGCAGCGAACTCGAGAAGAATCCGCTGCTCACTGATTAACATTTAAATTAAAGGTCTATCTTAATCCCTGCAAAGAGGGCTCTGGGTGTACCCGGACCATAAACATAGCCGGCATCTCTTAAAGATCCTTTATCCAAGTCTCTCTGATATGAGTCTAAAAGATTTTTAACACCTGCATTAATTTGAATTGTATGTTCCACTCCAATTTTAATATCATAGGAAATTTTTAATCCCAAATCCCAGAAAGATGGTGTAGTCTCAAGCTTGTCCTCCGGAATATAACCTTCAAAATGAGGCATTAGCATTGCTCCTGTATAAACACCGGTTGCCGACAGATTGATCGCAGAAACTGGATTCCAGGATAGTGTTATATAACCATAAATATTTGGTGTCTTGTGCATTCTCCTGTCAGCAATAACGCCATCATTGTCTGACCATTTATAGATTTCTTTGTATTTGCTGGATTGTAAAGTAAGCCCTGCTTGTGCAGATAGTGAATTACCATAATTTGCCTTTATTTCCAGATTGGCACCTGAAATAATTGCACCACTCTCATTTTTTCTTAACAGAAGAGTATTGCCTGCCTCATCTTTCCCAAAAGGCTTAAGAGCAAAAACATCCTTTAGATTTGTATGAAAGATCTCTGCTAGTGTATTCATTTGCACTGCTCCTGCAAAAAAATAATAATCTGCAGAGGCACTGAGACTATTGGAATATTCTGGCTTTAACTCTGGATCTATAACAATAAGAGTTACATTTCCTCCTACAGCCTCAACATGTAAATCTTCACTATAAGCCTGAGGGGCTCTGTAACCACTTGAATAACTCCCTCGGAAAGCAATATTTTCCTTAGGTGAGTATCTTAAATTTAATCTGGGAGAAAATATCGGATTCTTTACATGATTATTTTTATCTAGTCTTGCTCCAAGTAAGATACTGATTTTCTCATTTTTCCACTCATTCTGAAGGTATCCTCCATATGTAACTGCTCTCTGGTCAATTGTTCTTGAGTATCCTAGCATAACATCATTAAGATGATTAAGATTATACTCAAAACCAGCAGTAAACTCAGCCGGTAACAGAAGGAACTTTTTGATATTAAGTGAATATTGTGCTCCCGCAGAGAGAGTAATATCATCAGTTCTCCCATATGCATTCAGGTCCATATCTGTTCCAAAATAGCTGTCTCGTCCAATTTTCTGAGCTGAAGAGAATATTGATAACCTTTGTTTGTAATCACTGGAATTAAGATCCAATTTAACACTGCCGCCATTGATTTTATGTTTCACCTGCTCAGCAACATTTGATTCGTGTGGAGGCCTGTTCAATGAATCCCCCCCTCTTCTGAATTCATTCATGTGGTGATACTCCAAAGTTAGTTTTGCGTTAGGATTAAACTTATGATATCCTCTGAAGCCTAATGTACCAGCCTCTAAGACAGGTATATCACTGAATCCGTCTCCATCTCTGTCATATGCGTCCCTGTCTCTTATCATCCCGAATAAATAGACTCCTGTATTAAAGTCTTTAGATACAAAGGAGCTGTTAAGAGAAGTAGAGTAATCCATTGATCCATTTCCAAGAGAGGTTGTCTGATTAGATACAGATACAATATTTCTGATAGGTTCTTTAGTAATAATATTAATTACTCCCCCTATTGCGTTTGATCCAAAAACGGCAGAGCCGCCCCCTCTGAGAACCTCTACCCTTTCAATCATACTTGAAGGCAATTGCTCTACTCCATATACTGTTGCCAACGAGCTGAAAATAGGTCTGCTATCAAGAAGAATCTGAGAATATTGCCCCTCCAGACCATTAATTCTAACCTGTGTTACTGCACAATTCTGGCAACTTACTTCAACCCTGACACCGGGCTGAAAATTCAATACCTGACTTAGATTATTTGATGCTGATTGTTCAAATAATTTTTTTCCAATTACATTGATAACAGACGGAGACTCCCTTCTTTTAGATTCATTCCGTGTTGCTGTTACAACAATTTCATTCATATTTAGAGAACTCTCATCAAGTTCAAAGTTTATAACATATCCCACACCCTTTTTTAATTCAACCAGAGTATCTTTTGAAATGTAACCAAGGGAGGATGCTTTAATTCTATATTTTCCCGAATTTATCCCTGTTTTATGATAGTGGCCTGTTGCGTCTGCCGGGAAAGAGATATTGGCCTCCTCAATATGTATTGTCGCAAACGGAATATGTAGCCCTGTCTCTTTTTCAAGAATATGACCCTTAATAGTTGAAATTGATTCTCCAATAGAAGTAGCTTGTGAAAACAGTAACGAAGGAATTAGCAATATAAAAATTGCAGAACAATATTTTTTATTCATTTAATAATAATCAGTTAGTCTTAATTTATTTCTAATATGCGGAATAAAGAGAAAAACTGATTGAGGGAGGAGCCCTGGAAGAGCTTTTTAATATTGTATGATCAATGAAACTGCAATCATTTAAATATTGTAAAACAGAGAGCAGCTTGGAAATAAATGCGTATAGAATTAAACTGGTTGCCAGAAAGTGCAGAGATGCAGAAATAAGGGAAATTAAAGCTATTGATGAGGAGCTGTGACAATGATTTGGTGCTGCAGCTTCTCCTCCAAAATAGAAATGCGAGTGAACAATAACAAAATCGTCTGATTTGTGTGTATGGTAAAACATTGTTGCACCACTATAGTATGCAACGAATGAGATTAACACCAAATATTTAAAAACCCCTTTTCTAACTCTCTCCATCTTCTTATCGGCCTGCAAAAATAATAATAAAGGGCAATACTTTTGGTATTGCCCTTAAAAAATTTTTTTATAAGAAATTTACCTCTTAAGGTACTTCTCAAAAAACTGATCCTGTTCCCATAGCAGATGAAGGATGTTTTGTTTTGAAGCATAGCCGTGCGACTCTTTTGGAAGAATAACCATTCTTACAGGAGCTCCCAAACCTTTCAGAGCCTGAAAATACCTCTCTGTCTGGAGGGTAAATGTTCCGGGATTATTATCAGCCTCACCATGTACAAGGAGCATAGGTGTTTTCATCCTGGATGCATTCATGAATGGTGACATTGTATTGTAAACGGCTGGTGCATCCCAGTAATTTCTTTGTTCGTTCTGGAATCCAAATGGTGTCAGAGTCCTGTTGTATGCACCACTTCTTGCAATTCCAACTGCAAATAAATTTGAGTGAGTAAGAAGATTAGCTGTCATAAATGCACCATATGAGTGCCCGCCAACTCCCACTTTTGTTCTGTCAATATAACCGAGAGCATCAACAGCATCTATTGCTGCCTTTGCATTTGCAACCAATTGTTCAATAAAAGTATCGTTAGGCTCTGCATCACCTTCGCCAATGATAGGGAACGAAGCGTCATCAAGGACTGCGTATCCTCTTACAACCCAGTATACAAATGAGCCGTATGAAGGAGCTGTAAATTCGTTTGGATTGTGAGTGCTTTGACTTGCAGAGGCTGCATCTTTGAACTCTTCCGGGTATGCCCAGATAAGAAGAGGTAGCTTTTTCCCGCTGCTCTTGTCATAACCTTCTGGTAAATATAGTGTACCTGACAGCATAACTCCATCTGCTCGCTGATATTTAATAACCTCTTTATGGACCTTTTCTAATTTTTTAAAAGGGTTTGAGAAATCTGTAAGAACTTGTAAGTCTGCTTTTTTTCTAAAATTCCTAATAAAATAGTTTGGATATTCTGTTTTGGACTGAATACGAACTAATACTGTTCCTTTCTTAAAATCTACTATTGATACCAGATCCTCTTTTTTATCAGTATATGATGATTGATAGAGTCTTTTTGTCTTTAAGGTTTTTAGATTAAATTCATCAATAAAAGGAAACTGTCCATCCTTTGAATATCCATCTCCTATTAGCAACAGATTGCCATTCTCAATCGCCAGAACATATCTGCCAAACTCATTCTTTTTTGTTTCAAAAGAGCCAGGGTCCGAGTAGATATCTTGTCTGTTTCTCTTATTTATCAGTTTAGGTTCTGATGACATTTGTGAAGGAGAAAAAAGATAAACAGATGTCATTCTTGTGTCATACCACATATCTCTTAGAACAGCAGTATTCTCATCACCCCATGTAACACCGGCAAATCTTTGAGGAACCTTTACAAGTGGTTTAGGTTCGTTGTTAAACGGTGCATCCCAGGTATATAGCATATCCCTGAACTCAACATTCACAGACTGATCTCCGCCATCAAGTGCCTCAACATAATAGAGTGAAGCTGGTTTATCTGCTCTCCAGTCCATTGATCTTTTACCTACTCTTGTAGAGCTAAAACCTTTTGGTTGAATTTCAATTAATGGAACATTATTTACCTCTTTTACCAATGCACCCTGTTTTGTATAAACTTTAGTAACCTGTGGAAATCTGTTCAGCTGGACAATATATGAAAAAGGCTTCTCAACTGTTGTAACCATAACATACTCCCCATCAGGAGAAAAGCTCTCGCCTGCAAATATTGCGTGATCAAGAAACTTACTTTTAGACCCATCCAGATTAATTATCCATAATTCTGAAGTGGCAAGAGTTTCAAAATTTGCTTCGTCATTTTTATTCTTAAGCAGATCCTGATATGTCCTGTTTTGTGATA
>JAGPLK010000032.1 GCA_018053445.1 Bacteroidales bacterium
TATTGATGAGGCAATTTACAGAGCAAGAGTGATGGACGAAGCTTCAATGCCTACTTATAATAAGGCATTTAAAATTGACGATGCAGACCTTGCAAGACTGATTAAATCCTTCAACACTGGAAGTGACAGCGGGTATGGTGTCGTATATGTAGCAGAGCTTCTCAATAAAGAGGATGGAATAGGTAATTACATTGCTGTATTTTTTGATGTGAGAACGAAGAAAATAATTTTTGCTGACAGGGTTTCAGGCAAGGCCGGTGGTTTTGGACTAAGAAATTACTGGGCAGCTCCATTAGAGAAGATTTTTAAACTGTAGGTCTTTTCTCACAGAAAAAAAGCCGGTTGAATTTTCAACCGGCTTTTTTTATAATACTCTAGTAAGTGTATATATACTCATTATATCTGTAGCCGGGTATGTTAATATACCAATCGGGATACTCTACCCCAGCAGATTGTGCCCATGCCTCAAATTTAAGATATGCAGTGTTGACTGCTTTACGTTCAGCAGGATATTCAAAAACTACAGGTAACATTATTCCCCACATCATTCCATCTGAGAATTTAAATTTATCTAAGGGATGAAGTTGCTTTCCGGATAGGTATAAATTATCCATTTTGGCAGTTGGTGGATAACCCGGAAGATGAACCTCTTTACCTCTCTGGATGTCCCCTCTGGTATTAACAACTATGAAGAAGTTAAAATTCCCTGAAGTTAAATTACTTGGCGGAACAGGACTTGAGAGGTTTATCTGTATTGTTTTTTCGGGAGTTAAACTAAATGATCCCTGAATAGTATTCAGGAAATTTAATGACTCAATATTTGTCGCGTCACTGACATTATTAAACAGTGGAATTACAGCTAAAGAAACACCAGGTTCTGTGCCATTTGATGATATAGAGAAAGGAGCAGATCCGGTAATATTTTGACCAGTAACAGATGCAATATTTGATGAGCTAACCAGGTCAAGCTGAAATCCAGCAGAGATTGAGTAAGTACTTCCGGAAGCTTTGACAGAATACTTAAACCCAATTCTGGTAGCCATATTAGAGGAATTAGTATAAATAATCTTTCTAAATGCCAGAACAAGGTCATTCATATCATAGTCCCCTTTCCAAGGGTACAAATCTTCAAAAGCATATGATGCCCAGCCGGATTCGCTAGGGAAATATGATGCAAAAGCAACTGCAGGGTCATTGTCATCGATATCCTCGCTTTGCTGAACACCATCTCCGTCATTATCAGTTATTACAGGAGGGGGAGCAACTATCTGACCCTTGCCGTCATTACAAGTTGTGGCAACTATGTTTTTAGATTGAGTATTTGTCAAAAGAGATAACGGGTCAGTAAACGAAGGCTGGTAATTAGCTTTTCCATTTGTCCCGCTACCCTCTACTAGGTTAGAATAAACAAACTCTATTCTGCCGCTGACAGTAGATCCTTTGTAAAGGAATGTTACCATGCTTCCAGTGACTTTAAAAACAGAATATTCGGAAGAAGAAGAAGTTAGAGTCATTCCGTATAATTCACTGAAATTATTGGCAATCATCATACTGCCTCCATGCATTGTTATGGTATTTCCTCCAACTTTAAGTGTCTGTGTTTCCCACAAAGAGCCACCATGCAGATTAACAGAGCCTCCGGCCCCTTTTAAATCAGTGATGTTGGCTGTAATATTACAAAAGTTGTTTGTAACAGCTGTGCTGGAGGTTTCAAAAGTTCCTGTTGCAACAATTTGATGATGATTGTTCATCACGCTCAGGTTTGTCTGGTAGTAGTTCAAAGTTGTTATTCTGCCGCCTGTATCATTAAGGGTAGATGCCCCAACTGTTAGCTCAAACTTTTTCACATCAATATTACCACTGTTAAACATCTGGGAGTTGTTTGTAACCTCAAGGCCTTTCCCGCTTTTATCAATCTGAATTATTCCCTCATTATAAATGATGCTGGAGTTGTTGATTCCAAAGTCATCGTTTGCAGTAATAGTCCCTTTATTTACGATAACAGCACCTCCTGAGATATTTGTTGATTTGCCTACATAGAGGGAGCCTCCTTCATGAATATAAATTACAGGCGGGGCAGATGCATTTACTGTCCCATTGCCTAGATTATTTGATAACTTAACTTTTCCTCCCGGAAGAATCACAAGAGATGCCTTCCCAATATTGGCACTGTTAACATCATATGTGCCTTTAACATATAAAATGGCATGTCCTTGCCAGTTAGAGAGGCTTATGGAAGCGGTTCTGTTAACCCCCTCTTTAATAATATATGATTTATAAGTATTTCCGTATATTGAAGATTCGCTGGAACTAAAGCCAACAAAAGAAACAGAGCTATTGTTTGTAATCTCAACATCATAGTTTGATGGTACAGGAACAGTTGGAGATGTAAATGATGCATTGGACGAAATTACATTTGAACTTTTTACAGAGACTGCCATGGAGACATTAAGCGTTTGAGAGCTAATTTCTACAGGCTTAACAGAACTGCTTCCTGTTGGAAATACTTCTTGAATATATATTGTTTTCAGATGTTTAGGCAAGCTTAAAGTCACGCTGAATGGTGTTCCTGGTTTTGCAGCACCGGATGTAACCATTGAGCCGTCTTTAAGTAAAGGTGAAGTATAGACCTTAATCACTCTGATATAAGAATCGGCAATACCGGAGACTGGTGAAACTTGCACATTCAATTTGATATCTTGAACAGTCTTCCAGTCAAAGTCACTTGGTATTTTGCTGGCAAGGGGTTCCGGGGTTGGTTCCGGAAACTTAACGCAAGATGCGAAAAGTATTACGGATAAACTTATAAGTATAAATATGAATTTTTTCATTTTTACATTATTAACACGATATTAACAGCAAATATAAGGCCATTTTTGAATTTATGTACTTTTCTTAACATATTTTTCACAACAATAGATAATTATATTTCCTTGATTGCCTGTGGTGTGTAAAATAATTTAACAGAGTGTAAAGAAAATATTTACTAACTTATAATATGTAAGTTATGAAATTAGCCCTGAATATTTCCCCCAGCTGGCAATTATTTCTCTACCTCTCTCTGTTATAATGGATTCAGGGTGGAATTGCATCCCGTAAATATTCAAAGACTTATGATAAATACTCATTACAATACCACTTTCGCTTCTGCTTCCAACTTCCAGTTCGCTAGGAATGGTAGGTTTATCTATGGCCCAGGAGTGATATAATCCAGTGTGTAGTTTGTTATTAGAGCTGTTATTATTTGTAAGCGGCCCTAAAATTGGATCCTCAGCATTTACAAACAGAGTGCTCTTGTGACCATGAAGCGGTGTAGAAAGGTTAATCAATTTTGCTCCAAAGTACTCAGCAATGGCTTGATGTCCTAAACATATTCCCAAAATTGAATGGCTCTTCTTACAAAGATCAATTACTTTAAGAATTGAGCCAGCTTCAGATGGAATCCCGGGTCCCGGAGATATTACTATGTGAGAATAAATATCTATCGTCTCAAATTCTAAATAATCATTCTTTACAATATCAACAGAATTATTAAACACTTTGTTTAATAAATGAAGAACATTGTATGTAAATGAATCGTAATTGTCAATGAGTAGAATTCTCTTCATAATGCAAAAGTATATAATTTGCTAAATTTGTTTTGTGATAGATAATATCTTTTATACTTCGGAGGAGGTTGCAAGGTTTATGGACGATTACTCGTCCAGGGGTATGCCATACCTGTTTGCATTTGATTATGAATTGAATGAGGGTCTTTTTATAGAATCTCCTCATAATCAGTCTGAGGTTTTATTTAAATTCTCAAATGGTACAAACTTCAGGAGAGATTTCATAATAGAAAATAGTCAAGAGCATCTAAAAATATTGCATACAGACACTCTTGATACTTATCGGAATAAGTTCAATATAATTATTCAAGGACTTAGCAGAGGTGACTCATATCTTGCAAATCTGACTTGTAAAAGCAGAATATCTACAGACCTTGATCCGATTATGATTTTATCTTCTACTTACTCACCATTTGCATTATATGTCCCTGACCGATTTCTCTCTTTTTCACCTGAGAGATTTGTTAAGGTAGAAAATGGGATTATATCCTCTTTCCCAATGAAGGGGACGATTGATGCAAATATTCCTTATGCAGAGAGCAGTATTCTTAATAACTACAAAGAGAGCTCAGAGCACGCTACAATAACCGATCTCATCAGAAACGACATTGGTATGGTTTCAGATAATGTTTGGGTGGAAAAATACAGATACATTGACAAAATTTCAACTGACAGAGGGGAGATTTTACAGGTTAGTTCTGATATAAGAGGAAGACTTAAACAAGAATTTTCAAATTCACTCGGAAGCCTGATTCTCTCGCTGCTTCCCGCAGGCTCTATTTCAGGGGCACCTAAAAGATCAACAGTGGAACTGATAGCAAAGGCCGAATTTATCCCAAGAGGGTTTTATACCGGCATTGCAGGCTTTTTTGACGGTAATTCTCTAGACTCTGCTGTCCTGATAAGATATATTGAGTTTGATAAAGAGGGGGGCATATTTTACAGGAGTGGAGGAGGTATTACTATCAATAGTAATGTAGATGAGGAGTACATGGAGATGATTAATAAAATTTACCTGCCATTAAGGAGATGCTAAAATTAATTGAGTCTATAAAAGTGTTAAATGGAGATACTCCTGATATTAATGAACATCTGCAGAGAGTCATCCGAACAATACAATATTTTTATTCAAAATCAAACGAGAAATTTGATTTCATTTCATGTGTAAATACTGTTTTGGAAAGGGAGAGGGATAAGATATCAGACGGCTTATTCAAATTAAGAGTAGTTTATTCCGACAGGTTTATATCCGGTACACTTATCCCGTACATACCAAAGAGAATAAAAAGGCTAAAATTAGTAGAGAGTGATGATATAGAATATCCATTTAAATTTGAAAACAGAACAGCTATAGATTCTCTTCTCTCTTATAAAGATAAATGTGATGATATCCTGATAGTTAAAAACGGAGTGATAACAGATACCTCTTATTCAAATATAGTTTTTGAAAGAATGGGGAATCTGTATACTCCGGATTCTTACCTGCTTGCCGGGACAAAAAGGGCTAAGCTTATCAGAGAGGGTTTGATCAGAGAAGAAAAAATCAGGCCTTGTGATATTGATAAATATGACAAGGCCTACCTTATTAATTCTATGCTGGACCTCTATCCTGTAGAGGCTTTAGAATTTTAAAATATTTTCTAATCCTTAAGCTTGTTATGCGATCCGTCACAAAAAGGTTTGTTATTTGAGTGTTTACATCCGCAAAGATAATGCTCTTCGCTTTTCTCTGCTTTAAAATTAACAGGAGTTATACCACTACCTTTATGTGAACCATCGCAGAATGGCTGATTCTTGCTCTCTCCGCATGCGCACCAGTGATAGCTTGTACCCTCTTCAAGCTGAACTTTAAAAGGGCCCTTTTTTGCAATTTTTGGATTCATAAAAAAAGAAATTTTAAGAGCGTTTATAAAAATCTAATGTACATGATCTTTCTCAGCCTCAACAGCCTCTGCTTTTGTATTATGCACGGTTCCAAAAGGGTGTTCTGCCGGAGCGTAGATTGAGTAAAGCAGCAATGGGACATCCCCTGTATTTACAAGATTATGCCATTTTCCGGCAGGAATCATTACAGAGAAATCATCTTCCACATCTGCCTGAAATGACAGATTCTCTTTGTCGTCGCCCATATAGACAATCCCTTTACCAGATTCAATTCTCAGAAACTGATCAAGTTCATTGTGCTGTTCCAGCCCGATATCCTCTCCGGGCATAATTCTCATTAGTGTAAGCTGAAGGTTTTTTCCGGTCCACAGAGACTGTCGGAAAGTCTCGTTCTTTAAAGTGTATGCCTCAATATCAAAAACAAACGGTTCAGGGCCATAATCACGAAACTCCACCACTGCCTCGTTTTGGGCTACTATTTCCTCTGCGTTCTCTTTTGCAGGATTATTGCAGGAGACCATTACAACGGTCATCCCAATTGCAAGAGTAAGTGTAAATTTCTTCATAAATAATATGTTTTGGTTATAAAGTCAAAATCTGTAAGAACTTTTAAGACCCGTTCCTGTAAGTGATACTACTGCAGTCTCTCCATTTACACCCATCACTGCCCCCTTCTTTACAGCAGCTACTGCACTGGCAGATGTCGGCTCAATGTAGACTCCCTGTTTTGCAGAAGCCTTCATAGCTTCTATTATTTCTGAGTCATCCACGGTTATAAACTCACCTCCGCTTGATATGACAGCATCAACAATCTGTTTAAGTCTGACAGGTCTGTGAATGGCTATACCTTCAGCAATAGATGGATTTCCGGAGGTAACAGGTGTCTCTTTTCCCTCTACAAAATCCTTAAGCGGAGAGCATTTATTGCTCTGTACAGCCATCAATCTTGTCATTTTGTCAATTATCCCCGCCTCTTTCATCTCCAATAATCCTAAATATACACCAATTAATTGAGAACCGCTACCAACCGGTATAAAAATTGAATCCGGAGCTTTCCATCCAAGTTGCTCAACAATCTCATAAATAATAGTCTTGGTGCCGTGTATAAAATAGGGATTCCATGCATGTGCTGCATAATATGAACTTTTAGCCGCTTCTAAAGCAGCATTGGCACAATCAATCCTGTTTCCCTCAACGAGATGTATTCGAGAGCCGTATGAGCCTGCCTGAATGGATTTTGCCGATGAGTTGCCTGCAGGCATATAGATATTTGCCTTAATACCGCCTCTGGCACAATAGGCAGATACAGAGCAGGCCGAGTTTCCTGAAGAGTCTTCAACGATCTCATCTATCCCCATCTCCTTGCATTTACTGATCATAAGTGATGCTCCTCTGTCTTTGAATGAACCGGAGGGCAGCATAAAATCCATTTTGCCAAGAAACTTCATATCATTGAATACCATATCAACCAAAGGAGTAGTTCCCTCTCCAAACGAAATAGCATTATTATAGTCATTCAGAGGAAGTACATCTTTATAACGCCAGAAACTCCTGTCTGCCATGTTAAGATTTTCTCTGATCAGAACAGGATGGTAATCAAGATCCAGATAGTTTCCACATTTACAGCGCCAAATTTCTCTGGTAACGGAATACTTTGCCCCGCATGAGGGGCAAATAAAAGAACAATCCATTATTAATATATTTATAGTTAAAGATTCAGTTTTTCTCCTTCGCTGATAGCCACAACCGCAGCTCCTGTACAATCTCCCCAAACATTAACAGCAGAGCGTATCATATCAAGCGGTTGTTGCACAACCAATACCAGTCCAATTCCCTCAAGAGGTAATCCTACAGCATTTAGAACTACAGCAAGCATAACCAGACCGGCAAGAGGAATACCTGCTGTACCTATAGCAGCAAGGAGGCTGGTAAGAACAATAATTATCTGCTGGGCAATTGTCATCTCAATTCCGTATGCCTGTGCAATAAATATTGCAGTAACACTTTCAAAAAGTGCAGTCCCGTTCATATTTACTGTATTTCCGAGCGGAAGGCAGAAATTCGCAATTTTTCTTGATACACCTGTCTTGGTATGGATATCTTCAAGATTTATTGGAAGAGATGCTGCAGATGAAGCTGTTGCAAATGAAGTTAAGAGGCCAGGGCTCACCTGCTGCATAAATTTATATGGGTTCTTTCTTGTAAGTAAAGCAAAAAGTGCAGGCAGAAGACCTATGCCATGAATTATACATCCGCCACCAATAATAGCAGCATAGATTCCCAGACTACCAAAAAGAGTTGCGAGAGCCTCTGAATCCCCGGCTTGTGCACCTACTACACCTGCCACTACACCAAAGAGTCCAAACGGAGCAAATCTTATTACAAGAAAGGTAAGTTTTATCATAACCTCATATATTCCGTTAAAGAGGTCTGTAAGCTGGACTCTTGTTTTATCTTGTGCAACAGTTATAAAATAACCAAACATAATTGCAAAGAATATTACCGGCAGCATATTCCCATCAGCCATAGCCCGGATAATATTCTCAGGTACAATGCCCAGTAACTGATCGGCAAAAGAGATATTTGTCCCTGCTACCTGAGTTACTGTCTCAGACAGTTTTAGATCAACTCCGTAACCAGGTTTGAATATATTGACCAGAAATAGTCCAAGTGTTGATGCAATTGCAGTTGTTACGATATAATAAAGAAAAGTTTTTCCAGCAATTCTCCCCAGGTCTTTGCTCTCACCAATGCTAGAAACGCCCATTATTAAAGCGCTGAATACAAGAGGTATTACTACCATTTTAAGGCCTCTCAGGAAAAGATCTCCAAGCCATTTTACATATTCAACATATTCATGGGCAAAGATTCCAAAAATTGCTCCCAGCGTTATTCCAATTAGAATTTGCCAGGGCAGAGCCAGTTTGAATGTTTTTTTCATTTAGGTTGCAAAATTAAGTCTCGTAAATAGTTCATAATATATGGCATTACAGCCCATCTAACCTCTCCGGTGAAATGTCCGCCGTAAATTTCGTGAAATTCAAACCTGGCCTTTTTATCTGATAGTGTTTTTACAAGCTCTTTATGAGCCTCTCTGAATGATACAAACTCATCATGGGTGCCGATGGCCATAAAGATATAGGGCATTTTGTCAGTACAGGACTCTGATATAAGCTTCATTACATCATTATCCGGATCATCCCCGAAAACAGCATTCACAGAAGCCATCACAGGTTCCAGATACTTGTCTGAAGCAACACTCCTGAAGGGTGCATTTACCGCCCCGCTTAAGTCCGCAATAAAACCAAAGCGCTCAGGATTTCTAAGGCCTATCAGCATTGCTCCGTATCCACCCATGGAAGACCCACCAATTGCCTGTTTACCCTTTATTGTATTGTATTTCATGTCAACATAGCTGAATAGCTCTTGCTCAATGAAGTCTCTTTGCCTCTCTCCTCCCTTTAAAGCACTATTTATATACCAGTTATTCCCAAGAGAGGGAGCTATAACAATAACAGGTTTGTCGTCAATTGAGGATAGCAGGCTTATATCAATATATGCAGTGTTATCACCATCCCAGTAGTGTAGCATATAAAATACTACATGAGGTTTATCAGGATTGAAATCTCTTGGTTCTATTATTGAAACAGGTACACCCCTTCCCAGAATTGATGAAAACAATGTATCTGTTTTTACGGTTTGAGCGGATACTATATTGAAAATGACGAGAGATAGTATCCCAAGAAAAAAATGTCTCATTCTAAATTCCTAGTTTTTTTCTGATGGGTTCAGGAATTGCATCTTTATGAACTACTATTGAAATAGTCTTAGCCTCCACAAATCTTTTTGAAAGAAAATTATATCCTCCAAAGATGTTAATTTCAGGCTTCCATGAATTTTTAACCTTGTAGTATACGGTCCCGTTTTGGTCAGTAGCTTTTCCTATAAGGTGCATTAGGTGCACATCTGTGGTTACAAATCGTTCAAAACCATCCTGACGGGACTCCTGAGTTACATCTTCCTCTTTATATATTTTTTTAAAAGATAGTTCTTTACCCGGTTCGCTATTAAGCTCTTCACCGGTTGGATTTACAGCAACACCCATTCTGTCAGAATAGCTCTTTTCACTCATATCTCCATCCCAGCAAACGGTGTATCCCCTCTCCAAAGAATTATCTATAACCTGAATAAACTCATCCAGGGGGAGGTTGTAGAATCTTCCGCCATCCCAGTTATCAGGAATTTCAAGAACAATATGAGAGTACCATGGGTGGTGGGAGAAACTGGTAATTTCTACATAGTCATCCGGATTCAAATTAAATGTTTTGAAAAAGCTAATCGGTGTGTAATCTATCCCTTTGTATTTAAACTTTTCCGGAACAGGACCCAGATAAATGTCAAGCAGACGATTAACGAGATTGTAGTACTCAGGGCTTCTGTTTTTAAGTTTAACAGGAACAGATGCTATAGAGTTTACAAACATATTAAGCTCTGTGTGATTATGAGTCAGAGAGTTATAGTTAATGCCGTTATAGACACTCTCAGGTACCATCCCATGTTTTTTAACAATGTTAAACATCATATGCGCAAGGCTTCCCTCTCCCAGATTCCCTTTGCCTTCTCTCAGGTAGTTGTCCTGAAGTCTGTTAATGTAGTTGAATCTTACCGTGTGCATTTCAGAAAGGTCATACTCTCCCTTTCCTATCCGCAAAAGCTCGGACTCAAAAAAAGATGTGGTGGTATATGACCAGCATGTGCCTGTTACGGCCTGGTTCTTAACCGGTGTGGCAGGAAGAAGAATGCTCTCCTTGAATTCATACCCTCCTGTTTTATAGACTTGTGTTTGTGCAAATGCGCTCCATGTACAGATGAGCATTAGTGACAAAAGAAGATGATTTTTCATAGGTAGAAAGGGTTTTCCCAAAGTTAAGAATTTTTATAGAATCAATGAGTTTTTGTGCTCCTACGCTATTTATATGATCAGAATCCTCAAAGAAATTATCATTATTGTGGAATATGTCTCTGAAATCATATACTATTATTTTGTTTACCGCAAGAATACTATCTGCACCATAAGATTTTCCCCCTATGAGATCGCTGTACTCACTAGCTAAAGGGAATTTGATTCCTATAAGTGTGATATCATTCTCTTCGCAAAGTTCAATAATATTAAGAAGAGACTCTTCAAGTTTATCTGAACTCCCGCTATTTTCCGGGAACTGCTCTGAAAGGCGCTCTTTAGAAAGGGAGACCCTCTCCACTTCGCTCAGTTTGTCCCATGGCAAATCCACTACTTGCGCCTTCGCTTTTCCATACCCGAGTAATTTCTTTGATTGTTCATTGAAAAAGTGAGATACTATAGCTCTTATGTTAGGATCAAAGAGAACGATATAATGCTGAAGGTTGTATTTTGCATAGTCAGAGAATTTGTAGCCCCCTTGAGTGAATTCATATCTGACAGACTTATAACCATTGTTTGAGAACTCTCTGTAAGGACTTAGTGTGTGATCATCTGCCGATATGTAGATTGTATCAACATCTACATTTCCAATGAGGTACTCAAGCTTCCTTTCGGTATCAATGTATGAATCGCTGTAATATGAAAAATTGGCTATACCAATAGTCTCTGTTTCTTCTCCAAGATACCAGCCGTGTGAGTCTGCATGAAGATAGGAGTTGTACTCTTCAGAATGTTTGTAGTAGTCCATGAAGAGCAGATACTTAACAAGGAATATTACTCCGTTCACAACTAGCATTAAGATTGCAAATTTCAATATAGATCTCTTGAATTTCTCCATAGCTAAAATTGGAAATATATAAATTCAATATTGCTTGCAAAGTTACCAAAGAGGTATATTGCAAGCATAATTACCATATACCATGACCATCTGTATTTTCGGCTTTTCTCAATACCCATGTCTCTTAATGCAAAATCTCTCTCTCTTCCTCTCCATTCAACAACAATAAATATGATTAGCAAAAGAATAAGAGGAAGAGTCCTCTCTGCTCCCTGAAATGCAGGAGGCGAAATAAGTGATTGTGAAAAGATTTTTCCAACTATATTTATTGCATCGCCAATACTCTCTGCCCTAAAAAAAATCCATGCAAAAACTGTTAGAAAAAATGTAGATAATATCATTACCAGCTCCTTGAAAGTTGGGAGAGTCTTCCCCTTTGCAACGATATTAAGATTGTTTCTGTTATTTCCGGAAATCATAAGAGGAAGGAAGTAAACTGCATTCAGTGCTCCCCAGGCAACATATGTCCAGTTTGCACCATGCCAGAATCCGCTCAAAAGGAAAATTGCAAAAGTATTCCGAATCTTCATCCAAATTCCACCCCGGCTTCCGCCAAGTGGTATATAGACATAGTCCCTGAACCAGGAGGATAGTGATATATGCCACCTTCTCCAGAATTCAGCAATGTCCCGGGAGAAGTATGGATATGCAAAGTTCCTGAGAAGTTCTATGCCGAATAGTCTGGATACTCCAAGAGCAATATCGGAATATCCGGAAAAATCACCATAAATCTGGAATGTGAAAAGAAGGGCCCCAATAAGAAGAGTACTCCCTGAATGGTCCTGATGGTTGTTGAAAATTATATTGGCATACTGAGCACAGTTATCTGCAATGACTATTTTTTTGAAAAGGCCCCAGAGGATTTGCCTCAGACCATTTACGGCATTAGAATAATCGAATTTTCTGGCCTTATCAATCTGTGGCAGAAGGTGAGTTGCACGCTCTATGGGACCGGCAACCAGCAGTGGAAAATAGCTGACAAACAGTGAGTAATTGACAAAATTTCCCTCAGGTTGAATTTTTCTGTTATAGATGTCAATAATGTAGGATAGTCCGTGGAAAGTATAGAATGAAATGCCTACAGGGAGTATGATACTAAGTGTAGACAATCCTGCGTTTATGCCCAGCAAACCCAGAGCCTCAGAGAAGGATTCGGCAAAAAAGTTGAAATATTTGAAGAATCCAAGAAAACCAAGATTTAATAATATGCTTGTCCACAACCAGAATTTTCGCTGCCTCTCATTTACAGAATTATTGATTAGTGCACCTGAAAAAAATCCTAAAATAATTGATGTGATTAAAAGCAGCAGGAACCGCCAGTCCCAGCTTGCATAAAAATAGAGACTTGCAGCAAGCAGAAGAAGATTCTGAATCTTATGCCCCTTTTTAGCAAGAATCCAGTATAATATGAAAACTATCGGAAGAAATATTGCAAATGCAACCGAGTTGAATAACATGGGCGCAAAAATAAGAAATCTCCGAATTTATATGCATAAGTATTGCACAATAGAAATTTTTAGCCTTACTTTGCAAATAAAAGTACTTTTAAATGAAAAATGAAAAGGACTATATAAAGGACATTTCAGAGATTCGTTCAATGATGGAGCGATCTTCTAGATTTCTGTCTCTCTCGGGCCTCTCAGGGGTGATGGCCGGAATATATGCGCTGGCAGGTGCTCTGGTTGCATACCTGGTTTTTGGGTTTAATCCCGATTCTGCCTCATACAGTATGTCCGGCACCACAGGAACTCCTGCAAATCTCTCAAGTGTTATTATTGTCGCATTGATAATATTAGCTTTAGCATTAGGTACAGTTGTATATCTTTCAAGAAGAAATGCCGGGAAGAGGGGAGAGAAGATGTGGAGCGCGACAACTCGCCGCCTTCTTGCAAATATGATGGTTCCTCTCTCAACCGGAGGTATACTGATTGTAATCCTGATCTTAAATGGCCTGGCCGGATTGGCTGCTCCCATATCAATGATTTTCTACGGATTGGCACTCTTCACAGCGAGCAAGATGACACTAGAGGAGGTTAAACTGATGGGCATAATACAAATTTCGCTAGGTCTTACTGCTATCCTTTTGATTCAGTATAGCCTTATTATATGGGCGTTGGGCTTTGGGTTAGTTAATATAGTTTACGGCATTTATATGCATTATAAATACGAACGGTGAAAATTTCCATAGAAGGTTTACATAAAGCTTTTGAAAGCAGGATTCGTCTGGGTATTATGTCTGCTCTTGCTGTGAATGAAACACTTGATTTTAATTCACTTAAGGAGTATCTTGGCATTACAGACGGCAATCTCGCCAGCCACATCAAAGCTCTTGAGAAAGAGGATTTCATAGGCATTGAAAAGAGCTTTGTTGGCAAAAAACCAAACACCAGATACTTCATTACTACAGAGGGCAGGGAAGCCTTTAATCTTCACCTGCTATCCCTGGAAAAATTTCTAAAATCAAATAAATCAAAGTAAAAAATTTTTTATCATCACGCTTTGAAATACAAAGTACTATTAAAACAATAAATCCATGAAAGAGGAAATCTTAGCATTCATCAACGATCCCGGTCAGCTTGAAAAGATGTACCGGTCAAACAAAATTCAATTTAAAAAAGAGTTTGAAATTATTTATCCCCGGGTAGCCGGTAATCCTGTCGCAGATACCTGGAATGAGAGGCTGAATTTTGAATCAGATTCTCTGAACTTCGGAAATTTCAAAGAGGTGGCTGTAATAATCGGTCTCGCTCTGCTGGCTGGTTTTATAGCCAAGATACCATCCATCTTTTCGTTAGACGAGGAGGTTTTCTACCCAAGAAATATAGGATTTGTAATCTTTCCTATTCTCGCAGGATATTTTGCCTGGAAGAACAACCTGTCAAAGGGAAAAATAGGGGTAATCGCTGGTGTAATGCTAACAGGCCTCATCTTTATAAATTCACTTCCAAAGCCGGAAACGGATGTTCTCATTCTTTCCTGTATTCATTTAATACTTTTGCTTTGGGCAGTTACAGGCTTCTCATTTGCAGGCACCATTAAAAGAGAGGGTGAAAAAAGGCTCGGCTATCTGAAATTCAACGGAGATCTTGTTGTGATGACAACCCTTATTGTTATTGCCGGTGGGATAATGAGCGGTATAACAATCGGCCTCTTTGAACTTATAGGTTTCAAAATTGAGGAAGTTTACTTTCAATACGTAGGTATTATGGGCCTTGCAGCATCGCCTATAGTTGCAACATATTTAATAAGGACTAACCCACAGCTTGTGGGAAAGGTATCCCCTGTAATTGCAAAAATATTCAGCCCGCTTGTCCTGATTATGCTCCTGGTGTTCCTTAGCGCAATGGCATTTTCCGGCAAAGATCCATATAACGACAGAGAATTTCTGATTATTTTCAATGCACTTCTGGTAGGTGTTATGGCAATAATATTCTTTTCAGTTGCCGAATCATCTTCCGGGGGAAAGGGTCGTGCAGAGAGATGGATACTTTTGCTTCTTTCAATAGTTACAATTGTTGTAAACAGCATTGCGCTCTCTGCTATACTTTTCAGAATCTCCGAATGGGGTCTCTCACCTAACAGAGCAGCAGTTCTGGGTGCAAATGTGCTGATTCTTATTAATCTTATAATGGTTACAGCACAACTATACAAGGTTATTCGTGAAAGGGCTCAGCCATCAGAGGTGGGTGCTGCAATTGCAAAGTATCTTCCTGTTTATGTAATCTGGACAGCTATAGTGACCTTTATTTTTCCGTTAATTTTCTGAGGATTACTTAGCAGCTTTTATATATTTCTCACCATTAAGGACAAGATCTTTCCCTTCAAAGCGCCACTCAATGACTGCTCCCATTGAGAGGCTGTTAAATAACCAGATTCTTCCGTCCCTTAACTCGTAACGGTTGTATCCTGCACCGTCAGGAATCCATTGATTACCGGGGGCCATTATCCCCTTGCTGTAACTCCAGTCTTTGTTGAAAACTATTCGGGTTTTATAAATCTTACCCTCCATTTTTATAGATGCTTCCCAGATACCTACAATTCCTGATGTTATATTTGACTTATCTGCGGCTTTGTCATATTTCTTAGCCGGATTTGCCCCTTTGGCCAGAAGAAGTTCTGCTGACTTTGTGCGGTTGTATCTTTGTGCCCAATAAAGCGCTGTTAATCCCTCTTTGTCCTCAGTGTCAATTTTGGCTCCCTTTTCAAGAAGATAGCCAAGAATTTCTGTATATGTGCTGTATTTATTGCCGAGTGCATTTACACCTCCTGCTGCATGCATCAGTGCTGTCTTACCCCAGGTGTCTTGCAAATTGACATCGGCTCCTTTGCTGATTAGTAATTTAACTGCATCCATATGCCCGCCCACAACCGGAATGCCTCCCAAAATCACTTTCAGCAAGCCTCCCTTGACTGCATGCATCAGTGCTGTTTCGCCGTTTTTGTTCTGTATGTTTACATCTGCCCCTTTTGCTATAAGAGCTTTTAAAGGTGTCATTTTTTGAACGGCATACATAAGCGGAGTTGTGCCATTTCCATCTTGAGCGTTAATATCTGCACCTTTTTCAAACAGCATCTTTAATATCTTGTCGCACTCTTTCTCTTTGTTATCGGGTTTCATGTAGTTGCTTACAGCTTTATGCAGAGCTGTGTAGTTAAAGTTGTTCCGCGCATTAACATCAGCTCCTCTTGAGATAAGTAACTGAACCATTTCAGGCATAGAGGTCTCCATAAGAGGCGTGTATTTGCCGTACTCATCGGTCCCGTCAACTAATGCCCCCTCATCCAGCAGGTATTTTGCCATTTCCAGCTGGTCGGCAATGACAGCCCAGTGTAAACCGGCGCTTATAATCTCTTTCTTAATCCCAAGCTCCTCTGCCCTTTTGAGGATTAACTTTGCTGCCTCAATATTACCCTCTTTAGCTGCATAGTCAAGTGCGTTTGGGGAGGAGGAGAAAGTCGATTGTCTCAGCTGAATGTTGGCCCCCTTATCTATTAGCATTTTTACTACCTCAGCGTACTTGCCGGCAGCAAGCATTAGGGCTGTCTCGCCATGCTTTGTTCGTGTGTCCAGGGTTGCCCCTTTATCAATCAGGATTTTTGAAACCTCGGTATTGTGTACACCGAGCATAAGTGCTGTATATCCCAGCTTGTTCTGAATGTTTATTTTAGCCCCCTTGTCAATCAAAAGCTTTGCGCTCTCTGTATATGTAAAATTTGGAACACCTACAGCAAGCATCAATGCTGTATTACCACCGCTTTCGTGAAGCTTGCCGTCCCACAGAATCCAGTCATCCTGAAGGTCAATCAAAACATTTTTATCTATCAACTGCTTAACCACATCAGAAAACTTGACAGCCTTCATAAGTGCGGTATATTTCCAGGAGCGTTCAGGCTGAGTAAGGATATTCCATTCGTTAAGCTTAATTCCCTTTGCATTAATGAGAAGAGTAGTTATCTCCGGAAATTGGCCGTTTATTGAGATCGCCAGAATTGTCTCATTATGAATTTTTGTATTTGGGTTAACACCTTTTGCAAGTAAAGCCTTTACCTCCTCAATCTCTCCATTAGAAATTTTAGTTACAATCTCCTGAGCAAAAAGAGTATTAATGCTGCAAGTAAAGAAGATTGATGCTATGGCGATTACACACGCAAAAAGTGTTTTGTTCATTTATGTCAAATAATTAAATGTGCATAAATGTAGGTAAATATTAAACGGAGAAACTCTTATAACTAATAACTTGTAGAGGATTGTTGAAAAATTATTGATTGCCCATATATGTGACATTAGCGGAGTTGGTATGAAAAGAATGGACACAGAGGGCAAAGCCTGGGATATTCCCGTTTGAGATTTACATCACCGAAAACGAAACAATGATTAAAGAGGCAGAACAGGCTTCTTCAGGGAGCCTGTTTTTCGTATCTCTTTTATCACCTCGGGGTTGCCGGTTAGATTAAAATAATAAATTTGTTTTATTTATAATAAAT
>JAGPLK010000107.1 GCA_018053445.1 Bacteroidales bacterium
TGAACAACTACCGCAAAAGCATGGAGCTTACCTCAGAATTCCCCGGAATCAGAGTTATTGGTGTTGAGGGCTACGCATTTAACGACGCAGGTTCAACAATTGTTCAGGAACTTGGCTTTGCCCTTGCTATGGGTAGTGAGTATATGAATACTCTTATTCAACTTGGATTCAGCGCAGACGAGGCAGCTTCAAAAATTAAGTTCACCCTCTCTGTAGGGGCAAACTATTTTATGGAGATTGCAAAATTCCGTGCAGCCAGACTTCTTTGGGCAACCATTACTGACTCTTACGGAGTTAAAAATGACGAGAACAAGAAGATTAGCGTTCATGCAGTAACCAGTCAGTGGAACCAGACAGTTTACGATTCATATGTAAATATGCTAAGGGCGACTACAGAGGCTATGAGTGCATCACTCGCAGGAGTTGATTCACTTGAAGTTCTTCCTTTTGACTATCAGTACCGTGAGCCGTCTGAGTTCAGCAACAGAATTGCCAGAAACCTTCAGATTATCCTTAAAGAGGAGTCTCACTTTGATAAAATCGCTGACCCTGCTGCAGGATCATACTATATTGAGAGTCTGACAGACTCTATTGCTGAGCAGAGCTGGAAGCTTTTCCGTTCAGTTGAGGAGAGGGGCGGATACACCGAGGCATTTAAGGCAGGTTATATCCAGTCCGAGATTAAAGCTACTACAGCCAAAAGGGATCTTAATATTGCCACAAGAAGAGAGATTTTTGTTGGAACTAATCAATATCCAAACTTCACAGAGAGAGCCGATAAAGATATTACCCACGATGTTGTCACCCGCGGTGCAAATAAGTCTGTAAGTCAGAATCCTATTGCCGAGCCACTTGAAAAATACCGTGGTGCACAGGCTTTTGAAGCCCTCAGATTTGCTACAGAGACCAGCGGAAAAACTCCAAAGGCCTTTATGCTTACATTTGGCAACCTCGCATTCTGCAGGGCAAGAGCTCAATTCTCAAGCAATTTCTTTGCTGTCGCAGGATTTGAAGTTGTTGACAATACCAGATTCTCATCGGTTGAAGAGGGAGTAAAAGCTGCTATGGATGCAAATGCCGATATAGTTGTTGCCTGCTCTTCTGACGAGGAGTATGCTGAGGCAGTACCTCAAATTATGAACCTCCTTGGAGAGAGAGCTATCCTGGTTGTAGCAGGTGAGCCATCTTGCAAAGATGAACTAGTCTCTAAAGGGGTGGAAAACTTCATAAGCGTAAAGAGCAATGTGCTTGAAACCCTGAGACAGTATCAGGCAAAGCTGGGTATTTAGTAGTAATGATTTAAAAAATTGATTATGCGTCCAAATTTTTCAGATATAAAATATACCGGAGGCACTGCTCAGACTAAGGGAGAGCAGAGCGTGTGGATGACTCCGGAGCAGATAGGGGTAAAAAATGTTTACTCTGCTGCAGACCTTGAAGGGCTGGAGCATTTAAATTATGCTGCAGGTATTCCTCCTTACCTACGCGGGCCATACAGCACAATGTATGTTATGAATCCGTGGACTATCCGCCAGTATGCAGGTTTCTCAACAGCAGAGGAGTCAAACGCATTCTATCGCAGAAACCTTGCAGCCGGTCAGAAGGGTTTATCAGTTGCTTTTGACCTTGCCACACACCGTGGATACGACGCAGACCACCCAAGGGTTGTCGGAGATGTCGGAAAGGCCGGTGTGAGTATCTGCAGTGTTGAAGATATGAAGGTTCTCTTTGACCAGATTCCTCTAAATAAAATGTCAGTTTCAATGACAATGAACGGAGCTGTTCTTCCTATTCTTGCCTTCTACATTGTAGCCGGGATGGAACAGGGGGCAAAGCTTGACGAGATGGCAGGTACAATTCAGAATGACATTCTTAAGGAGTTTATGGTTCGTAATACCTATATCTATCCTCCTGAATTCTCAATGAGAATAATTGGTGACATCTTCTCTTTCACAGCCAAGAACATGCCTAAATTCAACTCTATATCAATCTCCGGCTACCATATGCAGGAGGCAGGTGCAACCTGCGATATTGAGATGGCATACACCCTTGCAGATGGTCTAGAGTACCTCAGAACCGGAATAGCAGCAGGAATGGATGTAGACCAGTTTGCACCAAGACTCTCTTTCTTCTGGGCAATCGGCATGAACCACTTTATGGAGATTGCCAAGATGCGCGCAGCAAGGATGATCTGGGCAAAACTTGTAAAACAGTTCAATCCTAAAAATGCTAAGTCCCTCTCTTTGAGAACTCACTCTCAAACTTCAGGATGGTCACTTACAGAGCAGGATCCTTTCAACAATGTTGCAAGAACATGTATTGAGGCAATGGGTGCTGCTCTTGGACATACTCAGTCTCTCCATACAAATGCACTTGACGAGGCTATTGCACTTCCAACAGATTTCTCTGCCCGTATTGCAAGAAATACCCAGATTTATATTCAGGAAGAGACCAATATAACCAAGTCCCTTGATCCTTGGGCAGGCTCATACTATGTAGAAAAACTTACTGCAGAGATTGCTGAAAGGGCATGGAGCCATATTGAAGAGGTTGAGAAGCTTGGCGGAATGTCAAAGGCTATTGAGACCGGTATCCCTAAACTCAGAATTGAGGAGGCAGCTGCCCGCAAACAGGCAAGAATTGACTCTAAACTTGATACAATTGTTGGTATTAACAAATACAGACTTGACAAGGAAGATCCTCTTGAGATTCTGGATGTTGACAACACAAAGGTTCGTGAATCTCAAATCGCAAGATTAAAAGAGCTTCGCGCAAACCGTGATGAGTCTAAAGTTAAGGCAGCTCTTGCAGCTATTACAGAGGCAGCCGCCAATAAAACAGGAAACCTGCTGGAACTTGCAATTGAGGCAGCAAAGGTTCGCGCAACACTTGGCGAAATCTCTGACGCCTGCGAAGAGGTAGCCGGAAGGTACAAAGCAATAATTCGTATGAATACAGGTGTTTACTCAAGTGAAGTTAAAAACGACAGCGAATTTGAAAAGGCAAAATCGCTTGTTGTTGAATTTGCTAAAAAAGAGGGTCGCCAGCCTCGTATTATGATTGCAAAACTTGGCCAGGACGGCCACGACCGCGGAGCAAAAGTAGTAGCAACTGGTTATGCCGATTGTGGATTTGATGTGGACATGGGTCCGCTGTTCCAGACTCCTGAAGAGGCAGCAAAACAGGCTGTTGAGAATGATGTGCATGTTGTAGGGGTATCCTCTCTTGCAGCCGGTCATAAAACTCTTGTACCGCAAATTGTTAGCGAATTGAAAAAGCTTGGCCGTGAGGATATTATGGTTATTGTGGGTGGTGTAATCCCGGCACAGGACTATGATGCACTCTATAAAGCCGGAGCAGTTGCAATATTTGGCCCGGGAACATCTGTTTCCGCAGCCTCTGTTAAACTTATGGAACTGCTTCTGCAGAAGTTTGAATAACAAAAAAATAAATAATCTTTTAAGGGTCTGCATATTTGCAGACTCTTTTTTTCGTATATTTGGCTGCGATATAATGCGCTGATTTTATGGAAAAAATTCTTGTTGTAGAAGATGATAAGATAAGCAGACGAATAATCAGGGAAATTCTCAGCAGAAGCGGATACGAAGTATTTGAAGCTGAAGATGGTGCTCAAGGTTTGGAGTCCTTTAAAGCTAACAAACCGGACCTTGTTCTTACTGATTATCAGATGCCTGTTATGAATGGATTGAGAGTTCTCTCAGAGATCCGTAACCTTCAGCCTGCAGTTCCGGTTATTATGCTTACCGGATTTGGAGATATTGCTCTCATAATAAAATCCATCCAGCTGGGTGCATTTGATTTTCTGGAGAAACCAATCAACACTCCTCAGTTAAAAGAGGTTGTTGCCAGCGCACTTAATTCTGTAATCAGCAGCAAGAAACACGACCAGGTATTAACAGAGGGTATATCTATTGACAAAAAAATACAGGAGAACATCCTTATTGGGAGGTCTCCGCAGATAAAGGATATATTCAAAAATATAGGAAGGGTCTCTCTTAATAAAGTTAATATACTTATTGAGGGGGAGTCCGGAACAGGTAAAGAGCTAATTGCAAGACTAATTCACTACTCAGGTATAACAAGAGACAAACCGCTTGTGGTTGTTAACTGTAGTGCATTAACTGAGACTTTGCTGGAGAGTGAACTTTTTGGCCACGAAAAGGGTTCATTTACGGGATCATTAAAGACCAAAAAGGGAAAATTTGAACTGGCAGAGGATGGAACCATATTCCTAGATGAGATTTCTGAAATTAGCCCCAACACACAGGTAAAACTTCTCCGCGTTATTCAAGAACTTGAATTTGAAAGAGTTGGAGGCGAAACAACTCTCCCTATGCAGGCAAGGATTATTGCTGCAACAAACAAGAAACTGGAAAAGCTGATTGAGGAGGGCAAATTCAGAGAGGACCTCTATTACAGGTTAAAGGTATTTACTGTACAGCTACCACCTCTTAGAGAGCGCAGAGAGGATATAAAGGATCTCACCATCCACTTCCTTACAAAACTGAACAAAAGATTCAATAAAAATGTTAGTAAGATAGGGGACGGCGTAATAGAGATGCTTCAGCAGCACACTTGGCCGGGGAATGTGAGAGAGCTTGAAAACACCATAATGCAGGCGATTGTGATGTCAAAGAATGATGTACTTGAGGTTGAAAATATAAAGATTAATCAAAGGGCAACTGAGGGATCTCAGGAGTTCAACCAGAAGTTTGAACTCAGAAGTCTTGCCGATATTGAAAAGGATTACATTAAACGAGTTCTTGACGAGGTAAGATGGAACAAGATTGAGGCTTCAAGAATACTTGAAATTACGAGACCTACTCTTAACGCCAAGATTGAGAAATACAAACTTGAACAGGAGTAGTTAATCTTCCCTTATGAATGTATCCTTATAACCAATTCTCCTCAAGGAGCCGATTATCTTTTGAGCCTCTGCTCTATTAGCAAAAGATTGCGAAACATATCTGTAAACCCCATCAGGGTACTTAATCTCCTCAATTTTTAAATCAGGCACAAATCTCATAATTTTAGCCAGTACCTCTTTATCTCTCATAGGAACATTAAAGGCATAGATCTGCACTCTGAATCCT
>JAGPLK010000033.1 GCA_018053445.1 Bacteroidales bacterium
CGGCAAGCGACGGTACGAAAAAAGCAGGCATCACTACCTGCTTTTTTCGTACCCGGAGCCGGGATCGAACCGGCACAGCCTTGCGGCCACTGGTGTTTGAGACCAGCGCGTCTACCGATTCCGCCATCCGGGCCTCTTTTTTCAGGCCTCTCTTTTTGAGCGGCCTGCTGTTTCGGTAAACAAGGGTGACAAAGGTATGTAAAAATTTAAAAACCCCAAAAGCATTTGAAACACTTTTGGGGTTCTGTTTTATGTGAGTACAGGTTATTTACCTTTGAACAAGGACCGGTTTGCCAAGTCCGAGCTGTTCAAGTGGTTTCATCTGGCTCTTTGCATCTCCCACAACCACATAAATCATATCGTTTATGTTCATGTGTTTTGTTATGATCTCCTTAAGCTGGTCAACAGTGATATTGTTGATTGTATTCTCCTGCTGCTTCACATAGTCAAACGGCATATTGTAGTTTGCTATATCGTTAAGCATACTAAGAATATCACCAATTGTCTCAAATGAAGATGTCTTGGATTTAAGAAGAGAGTTCTTAACAGATGCAAGCATCTCCTCATTAATCATCTCGGAGTATCCGCCGATAAGATCTTTGAATGTCTTCACTGCATCCATTGTAACGCTTCCCTGAACACTTGACTGTGCCATAAAGAGGTTTTGATGCTGAGCAGCCATAAAGCTTGAATATGCTCCGTAAGTGTACCCTTTTTGCAGACGGAGAACATCAAACAACATTCCCTGAGAGCCGGATCCAAGCTTGTAGTTTGCAATTACTGCAGGATAGTAGTCAGGATCACTGAAAGGCATTGCTGTCTTTGCAAGGATAATCATTGACTGAGGCGCGTTAGGGTAGTCAACGAAGTAGATTACTCCTCTTTGTGCCGATACTCCTGCTACAGGCTCAGGTATAACTACATCTTTTGCAGGCCAGTTCTCTGTAAGAGTTGTAAGGGCCTTTACCACTCTCTTCTGATCAGGTGATCCTGCAAAGGTAATGTTTGCAATAGATGGGCTGTAGTTTGCTGCATAGAATGCTTTAACATCTTCAAGAGTGATAGCGTCAATACTTGCTGCAGTTCCGTAAGCCATTCTTGAAAGAGTTCCTCCCTCTCCGTATATCAATTTACCTGCTGTCTCTGTGGCAATAGCCCTTGGATTAGCAGACATCTGACGGATAGTGGTTTTAATTTCGTTTTTCAGACGCTCAAAAGCTGCTGAATCAAATCTTGGCTGAAGTAGCATCTCCTGAGCAATAGCAACTATTTTCTCATAATTTTTTGAAAGACCGGAAATGCTTATTCCCATACCCTCTGTTCCTGAGTAAAATCTAACTCTTGCGCCAAGCAGACCCAATGCGCTCTCCAGCTCTTCAGGAGATTTAAGTGCTGTTCCCTCATTCATCAGCTGAGCAGTAATACTTGCAAGTCCCTCTTTTCCTGCAGGGTCTAGAAGCATACCACCCTTCATATTTACCGATGCCTGGAAGAGAGGGAGCTCTTTATGCTGGATTCCGTAAAGTTTAACAGCGTTAGGAAGCTCAGTGTTCCATATAGCAGGGACTGTAATGGTAGGTGTATTAGCAAGGAAGTCAGGTTCTACAGAACGGTCAAAAGCAGATGGAGTACGCTCGTATTCGTCGTCCACCAATTTGCCTGTCTGTGATTTCATTGTCTGGTCTGCTACATTCTCAACAGCTACAGTAGTAACAACTGACTCAGCAAGTGCAAGATCTGCCTTGCCGGCAGGAACCATACTAAGTGCAAAATATGGGCGCCCTTTGAAATATTTCTCGTATACTCTTATTATGTCCTCTTTTGTTACAGCCAGGTATTTATTAAGCTCATCAAATGTTGCATCTGGTTTACCTGCAAATTCTGTATCGCGGGCAATCATCATCGCCTTGCCGAGAATTCCGGACATTCTGTTATAGATAGCGGCCTCCTGGCCTACTTTTAATTTTTCAAGCTCGAGTTCGTTAACACCCTCGGCCTCAAATCTTGCAAATGCCTCCTCAATTGCAGCATAAACATCGTTAAGATTGATGTCATTGAAAGCACGAATCTGGATCTGTGCCTGACCCGCAATCTCTCTTGTCATATTATAAGCACCAACAGACGGGGCAAGTTTCTTCTCCTCTACAACCACTTTATAAAGCGGAGCTGTTTTACCATTTGCAAACAGAGAGGTAAAGAAGTAAAGTGGATATGAGTCCTCGTTATATTGCTCAACTGTTGGAAAAGTTAGTGATAACTGAGGTAATTTAGCATACTGATCTTCAAAAACCAGCCTTTTGCTTTGTTCAAAAACAAGCGGTTGAACTTGAGGTTTAGGAACATCATTCCCCTTTTTAATCTCACCAAAATATTTCTGAATAAGCTCTTTTGCCTGGGCCGGATCAAAATCTCCTGTCACAACAAGGGTTGCATTGTTTGGAACATAGTATGTGTTGTAAAACTCTTTAACATCATCTATTGTGGCAGCTCTTAGATCTGCAATTTCACCTATTGTTGTCCAGCTGTAAGGATGGCCTGCCGGATACATCTGATTTGCCATAATGGTGCTGGAGTGTCCGTATGGCTGGCTGTCATAGTTCTGACGCTTTTCGTTTGATACAATGTCAATCTCTCTCTCTAAACCACCCTGAGTTACTGTATTGATAAAAAATCCCATTCTGTCAGATTCCATCCAGAGAACCTTCTCCAGGGCATCTCTTGGAACTACTTCGTAGTAGTTTGTTCCGTCTGAGTTTGTGGACCCGTTGAATTCACCGCCCAGTTTGGCAATTTTTGTGAAGAATGCGTTTCTTGGAAGATTTTCAGAACGCTGGAAGAGCATATGCTCAAAAAAGTGGGCAAAGCCGGTTCTCCCCGGTTTCTCCCTTCCTGATCCAACATGATACTGAATTGCAACTGCAACAATTGGATCTGATTTGTCCTGATGCAGAACAACCTTGAGTCCGTTATCCAGTGTGTACTGTTCATAATTGAGTTCTACCTTCTCTTTCTGGGTAGAGCAGGCGGCCATAGTAAAGACTAATGCCGTGAGCAGTAGTGATTTGAGTGATTTTGACATAATAATTGATTATAGTTAGTGAGTGAAAACTACCAAATTTAACAAAAATTTGTCCGTTACGTATAAAATAAGTTATCTTTGTGGCGTTCCAGCTTCAGGGAATCCCGTGTAATCCGGGAACAGTACCCGCTGCTGTAAAGCTCTCCCCATCAATTTGGGGTTTTCTTCAGTCGGCCACTGCCATTAGGTGGGAAGGCGAAGATGCAAAAGCTGAGTCAGAAGACCTGCAGGGACAAAACATATTTAATCGAACTTTCGGGAAAAAGAGAGCGATGAAAAACTATTTTTCATTATTTGTATTTATATGTGTTGTTGCCGTGCATCTTTTTGTACCGGGGAGTTCTCTTTTTGCACAACAGAGAGATACAGCCAAGGCAAACAGACTTGATTCGGTGATGGTTACTGCTTTTAAAAAGCAGGGGCCGGCAGATCTAAAGCGTTTCTCTCCGGGCACCAATATTATATCATATTCTGAGGAGGCTGTAAAGAAGATGCAGAGCGCAACTCTGGCAGATTTCATAAAAGCCAATAACGCGGCATACATCAAAGAGTACGGAAGAGGGATGAATGCATTTCTTTCAATAAGAGGTACCTCCTCTTCGCACACCACAATTGACTGGAACGGGCAGAATATGTCGCTTCCCACTATGGGTCAGGCCGACCTCTCTCACATCCCGCTGTACTTTTTTGATGAAATGGATATTCATATTGGCGGAGGTTCTGCTCTTTATGGAGATGGAAGTATAGGGGGTACAGTCAAGTTAAAAACAGGAGCAAAATGGAGAGGTGGTCACAGCGGAAATATTGCTCTGTCGGCTGGCAGCTATGGCTCTCTCTTTACCGGGGCTACCTACAGATACTCGGGAAAGATATTTGAGTCCAGAAGCTCTGTTCTCTTTAACAAATCCAGGAACAACTATACTTTTGAGAACAATACAAAACCCGGAAGGCCTGTTGAGAGACTTAATAATGCTGCAATCTCAAACTGGGGTGTTATTCAGGAGTTTTATGTAAAGGCGGGTCTGCTTGGAACCTTTAATACTTCAGTTATGTATCTCGATTTTGACAGAGAGATACAACCATCTGTATCGCTTAACGACAGGCCTGAAACACATAACTCAATTTACGACAATAATCTTAAGATTTCTGCATTACTGGAGGGGAGCACTGCCAATCTCTCCTGGAGAGTTGCATCCTCTTTTGCAAATGATTTGGAGAGGTATAAAGAGGATACAATATCTGCAAACAGAGTTATGGCCAGTGCAGATCTGGAGTATAAAATATCTGTTTTTGCCTTAAGAGGCGGGCTCAGCGGAGAGTATATAAAACCTTTTGTAAAATCATATATTGCAGATAGGGAGGAGAGCAGGGCAGGGGGCTATTTAATGGCTAAACTGGATGGTGCAGGATTGCTCTCGGCCTCTGTTGGAGCCCGGTATATTTACTCATCATCCGGAACTCTTCCTATAATGCCTATTGTTAATGCAAGACTGAGAATTCCTGCCGGAGGCGGTCACTCTATCTATATTAGGGGTTCGTGGTCCGGGAGTGCAAAGATTCCCTCTTTAAATGACAGATACTGGGGGGGTAATCATATATATCTTAAGAGTGAAAAATCCAGGAGTTTAGAGACCGGGATTAACTGGGGCTGGTATGAAGGGGTATGGAGTGCGTCAGCATTTGTGACAGCATACAGGAGTGTTGTAAATGACTGGATAAGGTGGCTGCCGGCAGGAGAGGTATGGAGGCCGAGAAATATTCCGGAGGTTCTCTCCCGCGGGGTTGAGGCGGGAGGGGAGGCAAACTACTCGGCAAATCAGATAGTAGTCTCCTTAAAAGGTAGTTATGCGTTTACAGATATCCGTACTGTCACTCCTCTCTGGGCAGAGGATCCTGCAAAAGGTGAGCAGCTGGCATATCAGCCAAAAAACTCATGGAGGGCGACAGCATCCTCCGAGTACTCCGGATTTACTCTGCATATCTCTTTAAATTACACAGGAAAAAGAAGCACACTTGATATTTATGATATTCTCCCATCATATACACTTACAGACGGAGGGATCTCCTACAAGGGGAAATTGAAGAATAACGAATATGTTGCTGGGCTGGTTTTTAAAAATATTTTTAATGTAAGCTACCAGAATGTAAAGTTTTATGCAATGCCTGGTTTTAACTGGCTTATCAATTTTCAATACAGATTTTAACTAACTTATAAATAATATTATTTGAAATGAAAAAAGCGTTCCATTTATTTCTTATTGCTGCTTTTGCAGTTGTATTTTTTTCATCTTGCGAAAAAGATAATCCTATTCCTGAGATAACCTTTGAGCAGAAGGTTCTCATTATTAACCAGGGTAACTTTACAGAGCACTCTGCAAGCCTCTCACTCTTTGATGAGAAGACAATGACCATCACAAACAGAATTTATGAAACAGCCAATAGCGGAATTTCTATAGGTGCAACTATTATTTCAGGTACGGTATCTCCTCAGAAAGAGGCATACCTTGTCTGCAATAATCCAGATAAAATTGATATAGTGGATGCTGCCACAGGAAAGCTTAAGAGTTCAATAACCAATTCTCTGGCTTCTCCAAGAAATATGATTTTTGCAGGGGATAAACTCTTTGTTACAAACTGGGATTATAATTATGAAGTAAATGATTTGGGATGGTGGGAGTATCCTGATTCGTATATTGCAGTATATGACGCAGTTAGCAAAGCTCTTGTCAAAAGAATTCCTGCCGGGACAGATGCAGAAGGTATTGCTATGTTTGGGACAAGACTTTTTGTAGCTGTAAAGGAGGGAGTAAGAGTATTTGATGCATCCAGGGAGGACTATCCGGTAATTGCAACCATAAGGCCTTCCGGAGTTACAGGTAATGCAAAACATCTGGTATTTGACAGCTCTTATAAGTTATGGGCATCTTTCCCTGATAAAGGTCTGGTAAGAATTGACCCATCCTCTCTGGTCGCAGATAAAGTTGTTGATATACCTGTTGATTCAATGGACGGATTTATTACTTCAGACGGTAAGGGTAAAAAAATATATACCTATAAGACCGAATATGATTCAAACTACAATCCCACCGGAGCATCAATTTTCTCAATGGATGTTGCTAATTTCAGCATTTCAGAGGTTTTCACCGGAACATACTTCTATGGTGTGGGCGTAAGCCCTTCAACCGGGAATATATTTACAGCAGAGACAAGCTTCTCATCTAATTCACTTCTTAAAGTAGCTGGTCCGGATGGCATATTAAAAACATCGGCCGGTGCGGGAATTGGCACCAGCCGATATCTCTTCTTCTGATTATTGAAAGTTGTCGCTGAAGAGAGGGGCCCGGTCAACTGCCATTGACCGGGCCCTCTTTTATTTACTCTTCTGGTTGGTGATAAGTTATTGTTTTGATTATGTCCGGGTGTATGCTGTTTGCAACCGGGCAGGTCTTAACCGAGCTCTCGATAAATCTCATCTCTCTGTCACTGTATTTCCTTGGGAGGTAAATGTCAAGTTTAAGTTCTGCAACCCTGCGGGGGTTGGCTGCCATAATTTTCTCGGTTTCAATTCTCATACCATCTACGGAAAATCCGTGTGCCTGAGCGGCAATTCCCATGATGGTCATCATACAAGAGCCGAGTGATGCAGCAAACATGTCTGTTGGAGAGAACATCTCTCCCTTTCCGTTATTATCTTCCGGAGCCTCAGTCATAATTTTGCTGCCTGATTTCAGATGCTCTGCCTCTGTTTTGAGGTCACCAATGTAAAATGTGCGAATCTTTGTCATTTTTAATATTTTTTTTATTGAATAATCTCTTTTCCAAGCAGTGTTGCCGATGTGCAGGACTCTATCTTTATTTTTACATAATCTCCCTTTTTATGTGTTCCTGCAGGGAATACTACTGTCTTATTTTGTTGAGTTCTACCTGTAAGCTCTGCCTTGGATTTCTTTGAATAACCCTCAACAAGCACCTCAAACTCCTTGCCAAGATCTGCCCTGTTGCTTATCAGAGATAGCTCTCCCTGAAGTTTTATTATTTCGTTGAGTCTTCTGCTCTTCACCTCAGCCGGAACATCATCCGGATATCTTCTGGCTGCCTTTGTATTTGGCCTTTCCGAATACTGGAACATAAATGCGGTATAGTATCCTACCTCTTTCATTACAGACAGAGTATCTGAGTGGTCCTCTTCGCTCTCTCCGGAGAAGCCTGCAATTATATCTGTGGAAATTGAGCAATCAGGCATTATTTCTCTAATCTTTGAAACTCTCTCAAGGTATTGCTCTCTTGTATATTTCCTGTTCATCTTAAGCAGCATTGCATTACTTCCTGACTGTACCGGGAGGTGGATATGCTTGCAAATATTGGGATACATGGCCATTGTATAAAGAACGGCGTTACTCATATCCTTTGGATGGGATGTTGAGAATCGTACTCTAAGCAATGGATCAATCAGTGCCACCATTTCAAGAAGCATTGCAAAGGATGTCTTCTCTGTAGGGTTTTCAGGGTTGACCCAGTGATATGAATCCACATTCTGCCCCAGAAGAGTTATCTCTCTGTAACCATTTTCAAAAAGCTCCCTGGCCTCCCTCTCAATACTCTGCGGATCTCTGCTTCGCTCCCCCCCCCTCACATATGGAACAACACAATAGGAGCACATATTGTTGCATCCCCTCATAATAGAAATAAAGGAGGATACTCCGTTTTTGTCCATTCTTACAGGTGAGATGTCGGCATAGGTCTCCTCCTGAGAGAGCATTGTGTTTATCTGTTTGTCTCCTCCGTCAAGGCTCTCCAGCAGAAACGGGAGTGACCTGTATGAGTCTGGACCGGCAACAAGATCTACAGCCGGATGGTTAAGCAGATCCTCCTTAAGTCTCTCTGCCATGCAGCCCAGAATCCCTACTTTTACACCTTTACGCTTTGTTTTTTCAATCCTGAAGAGGTCAAGCCTTCCCCAAATTCTTTGTTCTGCGTTGTCTCTGATTGAGCAGGTGTTAATAAGTATTAGATCTGCCTCTTTTATTGATTCGCAAAGAGTGTATCCGGCGGGCTGAAGTATAGATAGAACTACTTCACTATCGTTTACATTCATCTGACATCCGTATGTCTCAATGAAAAGCCTCTTCTCTCCAAATCCTTTAATGGGCTTTACGGAATGATATTTGTTTGTCATTATGATTAGTTTAATGGGTGCAAATATAGCTTTTTTATACCTTTGCATAAATCCTCAAAATAATATGAAGAAATTTTCACTGTTTATAATATTAGTAATCACATTACTGTCCGGATGTAATAACTACAGGGATATTGAGATTCTTGATGTCAAGCTTACTGATGTTAAAATTTTAAGCACATCAAGGGCTGAAGTTGAGCTGGAGTATGTTGTCAGAAACGGATCCTCAAGAGATCTTACACTTACCTCTACTGATGGTTTCCTTAAGAAAGAGGGGGTAAATTTTGCTCAATTCAGACTGATTGAGTCCGGATTAATAGAGAGGGGTAAAACATCCTCAAATAAAACAAAAATAAATGTTGAACTTCTTGATCCTATCTCTCTTTTCTCGCTGGGGCTGAATATAAACAGCTGGAAAATGTCTGTATTTCAAGTTGATGTAAGAGGTGTTATTTCAAATGACAGAGGGAATAAGAGGGTTTTTAAATTTAAAAATCTTCCTTTGGAAAAATTGGTAAATAAGTTCTGAGATGAGAAAAGTATTTCTGATTGCTTCCCTGTTATTTTTAACAGGTACTCTAAAGCTAACTGCACAGGAGTTGATTGTCACAACACCGGATACAGTAAAGATTATTGCACCTCCGGTAATGGATTCCTCATTCTATTTAAAAAGTATTCTGGGTATTATGTCAGAGCCCGGAGATGGAGGGGCCAGGGTTACTCTCTCTCAGAGTGCCGGAATGGAGAGGGCTGTAAACGCACATCTGCAGGCAGCCGGTTCAAGAAAATTAAACGGATATAGAGTAAGAATATTCTTTGATAACAAGCAAAATGCCAGATCAAGGTCCCAGGAGGTTATGAATGGTTTTTTAAGCAGGTATAATTCTGTAAGAGCATACTGGAACCACGAAAGCCCATTTTTCAAGGTTACTGTAGGTGATTTCAGAACAAAATCAGAGGCTATGAGATTGTTAAGGGAGATATCTTCTGAATACCCTTCTGCTTTTGTTGTCAGAGAGAGTATAAACTTTCCGCCGCTTTAACCGTATTATCTTTTTTTATTCTTGCTTTTCTTTCTCTTTGCTCTTGCAGCAAGCTCTTTTGTTGTGTGCCACCATTTTGTTCTGAACTTTTCTGCCAGGGCTAAAAGTGGTGTCATGTATCTCTCAATTTTTTCCGGATATACATCCTTAATACTGACAAGGATTCCTGTCTCTTCAACTCCGCCAAAATGCTCATTTATAGCGGTTCCAAACACCTTCATGTTTGGAGAGAGATTCATATATGAGTTAATAAGAGGGGGGATGTGTTCGCCCAGGTCTCTAACAGCTTTAGACATAATCTTGTATGCATCTTTATAGTCAAGATTTTTGAACAGATCTCCATAGTATGGATTTATGCTGTCATAGTCGAGAGGTGTAATAGGTGTAACAAGCTTCTCATTATCCGGAAAATATATGTTTAGAAAATTCAAAAGAGTGTTTCTGGCACTCATATGATATGAGGTATACATTGTAACCTTTCCAAAGAAAAATTTTATATCCGGATGTCTTAGCATAAGTGCTCCAAGCCCATCCCAAAGGTTGTCAAGTGCAAACAGTCCCTTTCTCCTGATGTTGGTGCTCTGATAATTGGGCTGTATGAAGGATCTGCCTAGCTCAATTGTGTAAGGCATATACTCTTTAATAAATTTATCGGAGAATGAAAAGAGTTCGCTTGTAGCCAGGTGTTTTGTCTCTAATCCGGTACAGTGAATATATCTGTATCCTCCAAGTATCTCCTCATCTTTAGGATCCCATACAATAAGCTGTTTGTAAGGATATCTTATATCGGTGTCAAATTCGTCAATATCAAGCGGTTTGCCGGTTCCTCCGCCTGCAAGCCTGAAGGATATCTCCCTCAGCCGCCCCAGCTCTCTCATAGTATTGGGAGAGTTGTGGTAAGTTATCTCATATATTTTATTGTCACCCTTTCTAGTGTTCCTTATAAATTTGTCAGAGGTTAGCTCTTCTTTTATGAGCTCTCTGTCAACTGGTTGTATTACAGGTTCCATTTTGTTATCTGTTTAGATTGTACACTTCGCCTCTGAGTCTCTCGCTCCAGTATGCAGGACTCCCTTCGCTTACTAGCATTTGGTGAGTAACGGGGTCTCCAATGAATATGTCAAAGGTAGCATTTCTTTGTCTGAACATCTCTCCCGGAAGAAGGATAGTTTCATAATTAAACTTTATACCCAATGATTTTCTGATGTTTGCAAACTTGTAAAAGAAGGTAGAGTTTCTGCCTCCAAAAAAAATTGGTATTATATCTCTTCCGTGTTTAATCGCTTGGTTTACAAAGCTTTTTTTCCAGTCAAGGTCCTTTATCTCTCCGTTTATCATTCTTGAACACAATCCGGCGGGGAAGTATAAAATCTGAGCATCTGAGTCATATGCATCAAGAATCATCTTTGCATTGTCAATATTTTGTCTGCCGTATTTGTTCACCGGAACAAACACAGATCTTAAAGGCTCAATGTGCATAAGAAGGTCGTTAACAACAAACCTGACATTATCGAACATCTCCCCGAATACCTCAATAAGAATCATTCCGTCCAGCCCACCAAGCGGATGGTTAGAGACAAACATATATCTCCCGGGTCTTTTGATCTTTTCTATACCGTGGATCTTGTACTTTATACCCAAGTCTCCCAGGGCAGCACTTGCAAAAGCTCTTCCTTTAAGATGACCATGGTGCTCAAGTATCTCGTTTATCTCCTTCTGATAGATGACTCTCTTGGCAAAATTGATCAGAAACTTAGGAATAACCTTGAGTAATTTTGGGTTTTTGGATCCAATTATTCTTTCAATGTCAATCCGGAGATTATTCTCTTTTTCGTTCATTAGAGCGGGGTTTAATCTGAGTGCGAAGTTAAATAAAAATCATATCTTTGCATAAACGCATATCCATTTATATGTTAAAACAGGGTTTACAGCAAAAGTTGCAACAGAAGCTATCACCGCTCCAGATTCAGACCATAAAGCTGCTGGAGTTACCTACGCTGGAACTTGAACAAAGGATTAAAAAAGAGCTTGAGGAGAATCCTGTACTGGATGAGGGGGGGGATGACGAGGAGAGGGATGAGAGTGAATCAGGTAATCTGTCTCTTAGTGATTACAGTGCAGAAGACCAGATTCCCTCTTATAAACTGTATGCAAATAATCAGGGGAAAGATCTTAAGCAGGAGTACAGCATTTTTTCTGTAAAGGAGAGTTTTCACCAAAGCCTGATATCTCAGCTGGGGTTCAGCGATATGGATGAACATTCAAGAACTATTGCCAAATACATTATAGGTTCTCTTGATGATGATGGTTATTTAAGGAGGGATACCGACTCTTTGGCAGACGACATTGCGTTCCGTCAGGGCATTGTTACTGATGTGCACGAGGTGGAGAGAATTCTGGCGAAAATACAGGAGTTTGAGCCGGCCGGGATTGGTGCAAGAGATCTTAGAGAGTGTCTGCTCCTTCAGATAAAAAGCAGGAGGGAGTCAAAAGCCCAGAAAATTGCAAAAGAGATACTTGAAGACTTTTTCACAGAGTTTACAAAGAAGCATTATTCAAAGATTATATCCCGGATGGATATAACAGAGGATGATCTTAAAGATGCCATAGAGGAGATTGTACACCTTAATCCAAGACCGGGAGGGCAAATAGATGACTCATATGCAGAGCAGGCGCAGCAGGTAGTTCCGGATTTTCTTCTTGAATATAAAGATGGGGAACTTGTAATGTCAATGCCCAGATTTACCGTGCCTGAGTTAAGAGTCAATAAAAGATATGCAGATTTACTGGTCTCTTCAGCAAATTCATCCAGCAGAGAGGGAAAGGAGGCAGCGACCTTTGTTAAGCAAAAGCTTGACTCGGCAAAATGGTTTATTGAGGCAATCAGACAGCGCTACAATACCCTGGAGAATACCATGAACGCAATAATAGAATTCCAGAGGGATTATTTCATTGAGGGCGATGAGACAAAGTTAAGGCCTATGGTGCTTAAGAATATAGCAGAGAAAACCGGACTGGATATCTCAACTATTTCAAGGGTAGTTAACTGTAAATATATACAGACACATTTTGGGATCTATCCGCTTAAATACTTTTTCTCAGAGGGTCTCATGACCGATAGCGGAGAGGAGGTCTCAACCAGAGAGATAAAGAATATTCTTGCATCAAGTATTGATGTTGAGGATAAGAAAAAGCCATTAACTGATGAGGAGCTGGTTTCAGTTCTAAGTGATAAAGGTTACAAGGTTGCAAGGAGAACAGTTGCCAAATACAGGGAGCAGCTAAATATTCCTATTGCAAGATTGCGCAAGGAGTTATAAATATATATTATGAAAAAAATTTTCCTGGGTATTGCTTCAGCATTTACTATGTTAACATCTTGTCAGATGAAAGATACAGCAGATTTGATAATTTATAATGGTCTTATATATACGGCCGATTCTTCATTTTCAACATGCACTGCAGTTGCAGTTAAGGATGGTCTCGTTATGGCAACCGGTACAGATGATGAGATTCTTAATACATACAGATCTGCAAAGATGGTGGATCTTGAAGGAAACGCCATGTATCCAGGATTTAATGATGCTCACTGCCATATTACTGGTTTGGGTGCCGGCTTGCTTAGGGTAGATCTGAGAGGAACTCGTTCCTTTGATGAGATTCTCAATAAATTGGAGGCGAGGCAAAATGAGTCACCATCAGATTATCTGCTGGGAGACGGATGGGATCAGAATTTATGGCCGGAGAAGAGTTTCCCGGATAACTCAAAACTAAATGAGCTTTTCCCTGAGACACCTGTTATCCTTTCCAGGATTGACTTCCATGCTGTTATTGTTAATAAGGCTGCAATAGAGAGACTCGGTATTAAACCGAGTGATCCCTCAATACTTCCTGGAGAGGCAATAATGAAAGGGGGAGAGTTTACAGGAGTGTTTCTGGAGAATACTGCAGACAGATTTAAGGAGATTGTCCCTGAACCGGACTCAAAAGAGATGAGAAGAATGCTGCTTGCGGCAGAAGAGGAGTGTTTTAAATATGGTCTTACCTCAATATCAAGTGCAGGAGCAGATCTGAGACTTGTTGAAATTCTTGATAGTATGCAGAGTGAGGGGGATATGAAGCTGAGAATAGATTTGTGGCTTACTCCCGGAGATGAGATGTTTGCCAGAATAGACAAACCCTATACAAAAGGTCGTCTCAGAGTAGGGACAATAAAGATGTACGCAGATGGTGCCCTTGGATCCAGAGGTGCGCTTATGATTGAGCCATATTCAGACAACAAATCAATTTACGGGATACAGGCAACAACAGATGCGGTACTGGACTCAAATGCCAAATGGGCTTTTGAGCATGGTTTTCAGGTAGCCATTCACTGTATTGGTGATGCCGGAAACAGGCTTGCTTTGAATCTGTATTCAAAATACCTCCCTGAAGGAAATGATTTAAGATGGAGAATAGAGCACTCTCAGATTATTCATCCGGATGATTTCAATCTGTTTGGAAAATATAATATAGTACCATCAATTCAGCCTACACACGCAACATCTGATATGCTATGGGCAGTTGACAGAGTTGGAAAGAGAATCGAGGGAGCCTATGCGTATAAAAGATTGCTGGATCAAAACGGATGGCTCCCTTCAGGCACAGACTTCCCGATAGAACAGGTAAACCCTCTCTACACCTATTTTGCAGCTGTTCACAGAGTAAATCTTGATTTCATTCCTCAGGAGGGATTCCAGATGGAAAACGCACTTACTCCGGAAGAGGCACTCAGGTCAATGACAATATGGGCAGCAAAAGCCTCCTTTGAAGAGAATCTTAAGGGAAGTATTGAAAAGGGTAAATTCGCAGACTTCACTGTTCTTGACAGGGACATCATCACCTCAGACCGTCAGGATGTACCCAATACAAAGGTTCTTAGAACCTTTGTAGCAGGAGAGGAGGTTTATAAAGCTCAATAATTTATAATAACAATCAGAGTTTGCTCCCGTAAGCAAGGTCTCCGGCATCACCAAGGCCGGGGACTATATATGATTTAATAGTGAGTTCCTCGTCAATTGCACCTACCCAGAGAGTTGTGGTTTTATGAGGCAGATGTCTGGAGAGATACTCAATCCCTTCTGTACTTGCAATCGGGCAGACAATATGTGTGTGCACCGGTGTTGAGATTTCGCAAAGTCTGTTATATGTAAGAACTACGGATGATCCTGTGGCAAGCATTGTGTCTGCAAGAATCAAAGTTCTGCCCTCGACTGACGGACTGCTGGCATATTCAATCTGTATAGTGAACTTATTGTCCTTGCCATACTTCCTGTATGCAGCTATAAAGGCGTTCTGAGCCTTGTCAAAATAGTGAAGAATCCCATCGTGCAAAGGGAGCCCTGCTCTCATAATGCTTGCAATAACCACTTCATTGTCGTGAGTTCTGCATTTAGCAATTCCTAGAGGAGTTACAACATCTTTTTCTGAATAATCCAGAGATTTGCTTATTTCATAGGCAAAGACCTCTCCAATCCTTTCAAGATTTCTCCTGAATCTCATACTGTCCTTTTGGATAACGTGGTCGCGTATCTCCGCAATGAAAGAGTTGAGAACGGAATCTTTCTCACCCAGGTTGATTATCTTCATCTGATTTTGATTGTGAAATTTTCACAAATATATGAAATAATCAGATTATCCCATCGTCTGCAAAACTGAAATACTTGTCACCGGCAATTATTATGTGATCAAGCAGAGTAATATCAAAAAGTGCAGCCGCATCCTTTAGTAATTTTGTTTGTGTCTTGTCACTCTCTCCCGGTCTGGCATTCCCGCTCGGGTGATTGTGCGCTAAAATGATAGCACTGGCAAGCTTCTCCAGGGCCCCTTTAACAATGAATTTTACATCAACTACTGTCGCAGAGAGCCCCCCCTTTGACAGTCTGTTTTTGGAAATCAGTTTATTCGCTCTGTTAAGATAGAGTACCCAGCACTCTTCGTATGGCAGGTCTCTTAAAACCGGGCTGATTAAATTAGCTGCACTTTGTGATGAGTGAATCTCAGGAAGCTCTTTTGTTCTGGCTGTATTCACCCTTTTCCCTATTTCAGCTGCCGCAAGCAGAGTTATAGCTTTAGTTTTGCCGATTCCCTTTACAGACATAAGGCTCTCTGCCGAAGCAGACATAAGCACTCTTAAACAGTTATCGTGCATTGAGAGTAGTCTTCTGGCCAGATCTAAAGCACTCTCCTCCCTGTTCCCGGAGCCGATAATTATTGCAGCAAGCTCAGCGTCGCTCAGGTTTTCTGCCCCGATAGCTGCCATCTTCTCACGAGGTCTCTCATCCTCTTTCCACTCTTTGATTGGTAGTTTTTCAGCCATAATTGACATATAATAAAAAAGCTTCCCAATATTAGGGAAGCCTCTCTAAATTCTTATGTCAAAAAGTAAAAAACTTACAATTTGCTTACATGGTTAGCAATACCGCTTTTTAGATTTGATGCTTTGTTGGCGTGAATTACATTAATTTTAGCCAGCTTGTCAAGCATTGAAAAAACTTTTGGGAGAAGGGCTGTGGCAGCCTCTTTATCCGTTGTATTGCGTATCGCTTTGATAGCGTTTCTTGTTGTGCGGGCATAATATTTGTTATGCACCCTGCGCTTTTCGCTTTGACGCGCGCGCTTTTCTGCAGAAGCGTGATTTGCCATTTTAAAATTTTTTTGTTTTTGGTAGTCCGTAGGGGAATCGAACCCCTATTGCAAGAATGAAAATCTTGAGTCCTAACCGTTAGACGAACGGACCATTTCCCAACCCTGGCCTAAGCTCTGTTTTAAGTTGGGAGTGCAAAGGTAGAAAGATTTTTTTTAGATGCAAAAAAATCTTAAAAATTCTCGTAGGAATAGATAATCGACTCTACCTGGCGCAGGTAATTTCTTTTATCATAGCGAGGTGCGTAAACAAAGGCTTCAAGTCCGATTATGTTTTTTCCCTCTTTGTCAAGGAAGAAATGGCTAACAAACGGGCCCCCCATAAAGTCGTTCTGAACCTCCCAGAGACCCCTCAATTCTGCAAAAGTCCTCTGTTTGTATGTAATCCATTTAAGACCAGGCTCTATAAGCTGGTTTGTTATCATATAAGTATTCTCAAGTTGCCCGGGTACATTTTGTTGCATCACTGAATTTCTTATACTTATAAGGTTTTCACGACTGAAATTTGTGGAGTCAGTATAGGGGACCCTGTATATAAAGATGCCCTGGTTTGTGCCGGTTGTTTCATATGATATCCAAATAAAATCGTCAGTTTTTTTTCTGAGATTATAACCGGTAGGGTAGAAAGGAGAGCCTCCAAAAGCCTCTGATACCAGAGTTCTTAAGGCTCTCTCTTCATATTTCTTTGCATTTGCAATGTTTCTGTTCCTCTCCGCCTGGAGAATAGAGTTTGCCAGTTTATCACTCTGTTTTTGAATCTCTTCAGCAGCAGATTTTGCATCAGGGGCTGAGATAGTTATTACAATCTGAGGTGCTGCCCAAACATTTTCCTGGTAAACAATCTTAGTTGCTTTGTACTCCTCTTTTATTGATACAATTACAATATTTCTGTGAACTTGAAAAATACTTGAAAAAGCATTTTCGGGGATATTAACCAGCGTAAAAATCGGCTCTCTTTGTGGTAAAAATGGTTGATCCACAGCCAGGATTGATCTGAGAGCTATTCCGGGATCGCTCTCCCAATACCCCTTGTTTACTACAATAACAACCTCTCCCGCTTTGCCGCTAATGCTTGGCATAAGTCTCGGGCCGTTCGTGCAGGACGCCAGCAGTAATGAAGCTACTGCAATGAATGTTAAAATACTTTTAGCTCTCATAACTTAATCAGTTAAAAAGTCTGTAAATGTCATTTCCAAAAGCAAGGAACATAATTGCAAGAAGCACAAGCATTCCGGCAACCTGAGCATATTCCAGGAATTTATCACTTGG
>JAGPLK010000034.1 GCA_018053445.1 Bacteroidales bacterium
TGTGGTTCATAATATGAGGGAGAAGGCATTTTGGAAATCATTATGCTCTTTTCAGAACTTTTGATGTCAAGATTTTGCCATAATTCTTCTGTAATAAATGGCATAAACGGGTGGAGAAGTCTTAATAATTTTTCAAAAAACTCTACTGTTGACCTGTATGTTTTTGTATCAATCTCTTCATCCCTGCCAGGTTTAATTATTTCTAAATACCAGGAGCAGAAATCGTCCCAGAAGAGTTTGTATAATGTCATAAGTGCATCAGATATCCTAAACTTGCTAAAATGATCATCTACTTTTTCAATTGTGCTGGACAGAAGAAAATCAAACCATTTAACAGCAGCCCCGGATCTTTCACTTTGATTGATATCATTATTATACTTCCATCCTGAGACAAGTCTGTATGCATTCCATATCTTATTCGAAAAATTTCGCCCCTGTTCAACTTGACTTTCATCAAACAATACATCATTTCCTGCATTGCTGCACAAAAGCATCCCCACCCTTACACCATCTGCACCGTATATTTTCATCAACTCTATAGGGTCAGGAGAATTGCCTAAAGATTTTGACATTTTCCTACCCAGTTTATCTCGTACAATACCAGTAAGATAAACATTTCTGAACGGCATTTCTCCACAAAACTCGTCACCTGCCATTATCATTCGGGCAACCCAGAAGAATAAAATTTCAGGAGCAGTAATCAGGTCATTTGTTGGGTAGTAATAAGCAAGATCTTTGTTTGGCTCTTTATCGGGAAACCCGGGCTTTGAAGGATCAAAAACGGAAATTGGCCATAACCAAGAAGAGAACCAGGTATCAAGCACATCAGGATCCTGACTAAGCATATTTGGTTCAATTGATTTATCAATTTTTCTTGCTTCTGTTAATGCTTCGTTTTCATCACAAGCCACTACAAAGCTGCCATCAGGTAAATACCAGGCAGGAATCCTCTGACCCCACCAGAGCTGTCTTGAAATACACCAATCTTTTACATTCTCCATCCAATGGCGGTATGTATTCCTGAACTTTTCAGGGATAAGTTTGATTTTATCCTCTTCTACATATTTTAGTGCTTTAGAAGCGGAATCTTCCATTCTCATAAACCACTGAAGTGACAATTTAGGTTCAATAACGGCGTTAGTCCTTTCAGAATATCCAATTTGTGATATGTAATCCTCCTCTTTCTCCAGAAATCCCTTTTCTGAAAGCATTTTAACAATTTGTTTCCGGGCTTCAAATCTTTCAGTCCCTACTAAAATGATTGCATCTTCGTTTAATTTTCCCCATTTGTCAATAATATCGGTAACTGGTAATTTGTGTCTGAGTCCAATCTCATAGTCATTAATATCATGAGCCGGAGTTACTTTAAGACATCCTGTCCCAAAATCCATTGTAACATATTCGTCCTCAATAATTGGGATCTCTTTGTTAATTAATGGGATAAATACTTTCTTGCCATTAATATGTTTGTATCTTTCGTCTTGAGGATGTATACAGACTGCTGAATCTGCCATAATTGTTTCAGGTCTGGTTGTTGCAACAACAATAAAGTTGTTTGATGGCAATCCATTTTCAGATATAAAGTATTTTAAGTGATATAGTTTTGATTTTGTCTCTTTTCGTATAACCTCTTCATCACTAACAGCTGTCTGCCCTTCAGGATCCCAGTTGACCATTCTGACGCCCCTGTATATTAACCCTTTATTATAGAAATGAACAAAAGTATTAATAACACTCTTACTCATCTCAGGATCCATTGTAAATTTTGTTCTATCCCAGTCGCAGGAAGCACCCAGCTTTTTTAACTGTTCAAGAATAATCCCTCCATGCTTCTCTTTCCACTCCCATGCATGTTCAAGAAATTCCTCTCTTGAGATGTCACTTTTTTCAATCCCTTCGGCCTTGAGCTTAGCAACCACTTTTGCCTCTGTTGCTATTGAGGCGTGATCAGTACCGGGTACCCAGCAGGCATTCTTCCCAAGCATTCTTGCTCTTCTGACAAGCACATCCTGAATAGTATTATTCAACATATGCCCCATATGAAGAACCCCTGTTACATTTGGCGGGGGAATTACAATAGAGTATGGCTCTCTTTGGTCAGGTTCCGAGTGAAACAATTTATTACTAAGCCAGTATGAGTACCACTTATCCTCTGTTCCGGCGGGATCGTATTTTGCAGGAATGTCCATATAATATTATAAGATTAAACGAACCACAAATGTATGAATTTTTATCTTATATTTGCGTACCATTTATATAGATGAACTAATATGAATACTGTAAATGAGCTTAATATAGAACTGAGTGAAGATATAGCTCAGGGCTCTTATTCCAATTTAGCAATTATTACTCACTCTAGCAGTGAATTTATTATTGATTTCGTCAGAATGATGCCTGGTGTTCCAAAACCAAAAGTAAGCAGCAGGGTTATTATGACTGCCGAAAATTCTAAACGGTTATTAATGGCATTACGAGATAATGTAGAGAAGTTTGAAAACCAATTTGGAGAAATTGAGATTCACACTAATGAAGATGGGGCTATTCCAATGGCATTCGGCAATAATTCGGCCGAAGCCTGATAACACTAATAAACAAGTATGAATAAAGCATTTAAAATTGTTGTTCTGGCAAAACAAGTGCCAGATACGAGAAACGTTGGTAAAAATGCAATGAAAGAGGATGGAACCGTAAACAGAGCGGCTCTTCCTGCAATTTTTAACCCTGAGGATATGAATGCTCTTGAGCAAGCACTAAGGATTAAAGACAAATTCCCAAATAGTAAAGTATACTTACTTACTATGGGTCCTGGTCGTGCTGCAGATATTATCCGTGAGGGCCTTTTCAGAGGTGCTGACGGTGGAATTCTGCTAACAGACAGGAAGTTCGCCGGTGCTGATACACTGGCAACATCTTATGCTCTTTCAATGGCACTGAAAAAAATGCAACCTGATATTATTTTTGCCGGGAGGCAAGCTATAGATGGTGATACAGCCCAGGTGGGTCCTCAGGTTGCTCAAAAATTAGACATTCCTCAAATAACCTATTCTGAGGAGGTTCTGGAAATTAACGACTCCACTATTAAGGTTAAAAGGAGACTCGAAAGAGGTATTGAAATTGTTGAGTCAAATTTACCTGCTGTTATTACTGTTCATGCTACTGCTGCGGATTGCCGTCCCAGAAATGCAAAATCATTAATGAAATTCAAACATGCAAGAACAGCATCTGAGGAGCACGACAATGAACACAATTCATATTTACCCCTTTACACAATGGACTATTTAAAAATTGAGGAGTGGGGTGTCAACGAAATTGGTGGTGATGAAAAAAACTATGGTTTATCAGGCTCCCCTACAAAGGTTAAGAAGATAGAAAACATTGTATTTCAAGCAAAAGAGGCAAAGAAATTATCTTCTTCACTGCCAGATATTGATTCACTTATGAAAGAGTTGATAGCCTCACATACTATTGGTTAATAATTAAATTGGTAATATGAACAATATATTAGTATATATAGAAACAGACAACGGAAAGGTATGTGATGTAAGTTTGGAACTTCTGACAAAAGGAAGATCTCTCTCATCTCAACTTGGATGTAAGCTAGAAGCTATGTTAATAGGCCATCAAGTTGAACCTTTGATACCTGAACTCGCAAGCTATGGAGCATCAAAAGTTTACCTGGCAGATGACAAAAGACTTAATAATTATCTAACACTGCCATATTCCGAAATAGCCATCTCTCTTATTAAAAAAGAGAACCCCCAAATTGCTCTTTTTGGAGCAACCAGTATTGGCAGAGATTTAGCACCAAGAGTTTCAAGTGCATTAAACAGTGGATTAACTGCAGATTGCACCTCTCTAGAAATTGGCTCTCACTCTGATAACAAAGCCGGAAAAACGTATGATAATCTTCTTTATCAAATAAGACCTGCATTTGGAGGAAATATTATAGCAACGATCATTAATCCCGATCACAGACCACAGATGGCTACAGTAAGAGAGGGAGTAATGAAAAGCGAACCACTACCCCGCCCTGGTGAGTGTAAAACTCAAAAAGTTGATTTAGATAAAATTCTAAATGACTCCCAATTTGTTGTCAAAATAATTGAAAGACATATTGAAGAGAGAAAAATTGATATTAAATCTTCGTCAATAATCATTGCAGGTGGCTTTGGTGTAGGTTCAAAAGAAAACTTTGAGCTGCTTTTTGATCTTGCTAAGGTTTTGGGTGCAGAAGTTGGTGCATCAAGAGCCGCAGTTGACGCTGGTTTTGCAGACCATGCAAGACAAATCGGTCAGACAGGTGTTACGGTTAGACCTAAATTATATATAGCTATAGGGATTTCTGGTCAAATTCAACATACTGCAGGGATGGATCAGTCAGCAATGATAATTTCCATTAACACAGATCCATTGGCTCCTATTAACCAAATTGCAGACTATACTATTACTGGCGATTTTACAGAGGTTATTCCTAGAATGATAAAAGCATATAAAAACAATAGCAAATAGAGATGGCAAATTTTTATAAAGACAATAAAGATCTTAGATTCCAGTTCGATCATCCTCTTATGAAAAGGATTGTTGCTCTGAAAGAGCAGGATTTTAAGGATTCAGGACAATTTGATTATGCTCCCTGCACAGCAGATGACGCCATCGACTCATACGATAAAGTAATGGAGATCATGGGTGATATTTGCGGCAACATAATCGCACTAAATGCAGAAAATGTTGATAAATCTGGTCCGGTTCATCATGAAGGCAGAGTCTATTATGCATCAGGAACAAAACAAAATCAGGATGTTTTAACTCAGGCTGGAATGTATGGAATGGCACTTCCCAGGGAATTTGGGGGGCTCAATTTTTCAATGGTACCATATGTTATGTCGGCAGAGTTGGTTGCCAGAGCAGATGCTGGATTTGCAAATATTTGGGGATTGCAGGATTGTGCCGAGACCATTAATGAATATGCGTCAGAAGAGATAAAGAAAGAGTTTCTGCCAAGAATTAACTGTGGCGAAACATGCTCTATGGATTTAACAGAACCAGATGCCGGTTCAGACCTTCAGGCTGTTATGCTTAAGGCCTCCTTCAACGAAAGTGAAAACAGGTGGTATTTAAATGGAGTTAAGAGATTTATAACAAACGGAGACGCTGAAATAAAGCTAGTACTGGCCAGATCTGAAGAGGGCACCACAGATGGCAGAGGTCTATCATATTTTGTCTACGATAAAAAGTGGGGAGGCGTAACTGTCAGGAGAATTGAAAATAAGCTTGGAATTAAAGGAAGCCCTACTTGTGAACTTGTATTTAATAATGCTCCTGCAAAACTTGTTGGTGAGAGAAAATTGGGGCTTATTAAGTATGTAATGTCATTAATGAATGGTGCCAGACTTGGGGTGGGTGCTCAATCTGTTGGTATTTCAGAAGCAGCTTATAGAGAAGCATTAAAATATGCTCACGAAAGAGCACAGTTTGGCAAACCGATAATCCAATTTCCAGCTGTATATGAAATGCTGGCAATTATCAAGGCCAAACTGCAGGCATCAAGATCACTTTTGTATGAGACAACCAGATTTGTAGATGTTTATAAATCTTATGGATTTTTAGCTGAAGAGAGAAAATTATCTCCTGAAGAGAGGAATGAGTCAAAAAAATTCCAGAAACTGGCAGATATGTTTACTCCTATGCTTAAATTAATGTCTTCCGAATATTGTAATCAAAATGCATATGATTCTCTTCAAATACATGGCGGCTCTGGTTTTATGAAAGACTACCCTATTGAGAGAATATACAGAGATGCAAGGATAACAACAATATATGAAGGAACATCTCAGCTTCAGGTTGTTGCAGCCCAAAGGTATGTAACCAATGGTTCATATCTAGCTCAGATGAGAGAGTATGAACTTATTCCGGTAAAACCAGAATATGAACCATACAAAAAAGAGGTTATTGAGATGACAGAGCAGTACGCTAAAGCAGTTGAACTACTAAATGGAAAAGATTCTGAATATATTGATTTCCATGCCAGGAGATTAGTTGAAATGGCTTCGCATATTATAATGTCATATCTGCTTTTAATAGACACTCAGAGAGATGAGTCATACTCAGCTTCAATGGAAATCTTTATTGATAAAGCAAAATCTTGGAATAACGAAAGATTTAGCTATGTTAATGATTTTACAGACTATAAATTAGGCTCTTTTTTGTCTGTTAAAGGCGAGACTTCAATAGAGGCTTAAATTTCATTTTCATTTAAGTTAATGCCGGACAATATCTTGTCCGGCATTTTTTAACGGCACTCCTCTGACCCTAAGGATTTATCGATATTAGATTCCATATCAAATTCAATAGTTGAGTGTCCGATCAGAAATTTTTCAAAAATCCCTCTAATTTCATTTTTGATAATATATTGATCAACATTATCTTTTATAATGACATGGAGTGATGAAACATTCTTCTCTCCATCCATAGTCCAAATATGTAAATCAGCAATATCAACAATCCCCTCTATTCCCCTTAACTGTTTTTCAATTAGTGAAATATTAACATTTACCGGAGAGTGCTGAAGCATTATTGAAAGTGTCTCTCTTAGATTTCTGTATACATTGAAAAGAATCCAGATTGCAATTAATATTGAAAGTATCGGATCAATATAAAATATCTCAGTATATTTCATCACGATACTTCCAATTAACACCGCCACCCAACCAAGTACATCTTCCATCATGTGTAATGTCACAGCTCTTTCATTATGAGTACTCCCTTTTCTGAGTTTAAGCACGGCAATACCATTGACAATTATACCTAAAACTGACAGAATCATCATCCCATCCGCATTTGCCTCTTGTGGGTGAAATAATCTGATTAAACTCTCTTTAATCATATATAGAGAGCCAAATAAAAGTATTACAGAAATAAAGACTGAGCCTAAAAGCGAAAAGCGTCTATAACCATAAGTATACTTATCATCTCCACGCTTTTTTGATACTTTTTGTAAATATAAAGCAACTCCAAGGGAGAGTGAGTCTCCAAAATCGTGGATTGCATCAGAAAGAATTGCAACAGAATTTGTTATCAATCCCCCGACAAGTTCAATAACAGCAAATAAAAGATTAAGAATAAATGCAGTTATTATGTTTCTTTCTGAATTATTCTCATTGTTCATCTTATAATAGTAATTAAGTATGTTAAATAATTAACGGATTTTACTACAAATTGTTTTCAAAAATTCATATTAATGAAAATTTCTATCTTTGCATCAATATAATTATTCTATGGAACCTAATCTTACTCTAATAGTTTTTGCTTCAAATCTTCATGATAACAACTCAGTCTCAAAATCCAGAGAGGCTCTCTATAATGATTTTAAAAAGAGATACGCTCTAAAAATTGTCAGTGCTCAAGAGTACGAACCAATCAAAGGGCAGGAAGAGTTTGCTATTGCTTTTATTGCAACAGGAGGAACAGAACAAATTTTTTTAAACAATTGGCAAAAAATTTCACGGCCACTTGTTATTTTAAGCGATTCGTTTCACAACTCTCTGGCTGCATCATTGGAGATATCTAGCTGGCTTAATTTCAGGAATATAAAGCATAAGCATTTAAATTTTCCTATTAGCCCGTCTGAAATTTATATGAAAGAATTACATATTGAAATCTCATCTCTATATAATATCCACAGAGCTTTTAAAGAGATTTCAAATACAAAAATAGGCCTTATTGGGGATGCCTCTCCGTGGCTTATTGCTTCAGATGTTGATAAGTATTCACTATCTTCAAGACTAGGAGTTAAGTTTATTGACATACCTATCTCTTCTCTTGAAGAGAGATATCAGAATATTTCATCATACAATGGTAAGTACACCTTAAATTCAGATGAATCTTTGAAACTAATTGATGATCTTTCCAAACTGGCTACAGAAGACAGAACTCAAGAAGATATAGTTGATGCGGTTAAATTATACAATGTAATTAAACAAATAATTCAGGACAATGAAATTAACTCACTTTCAATAAAGTGTTTTGATATTATTGGTACATGTAAAACAACAGCATGTTTAGCTTTATCATTATTAAATGACAATGGGTTGGTTTCCGGTTGCGAAGGAGACATTCCAACATTATGGTCTATGATAATTGCCAGGTCGCTTCTAAATAAACCTGTGTTCATGGCTAATCCATCCTCAATTGATAAAAATGAAAACACTGTTGATTTTGCGCATTGTACATCACCGGTATCTTTTGCAAAAAGTTATACTCTTCCATCGCATTATGAATCTGGCATTGGGATTGGGGTTGCTGCTATTCTTTCAGAAGGTGAATACACCCTATTTAAGTTAGGCGGAGAGAGCCTTGATCAAATGTTCTGCGCAAGTGGAAAAATTATTGCCAATACTTCCGTAAAAGAGAGATGCAGAACCCAAGTTAAATTTTTGTTTGATACACAATCAGAACTGAACTCTTTCTTAACATCTCACCTTGGTAATCATGTGGTATTATTACCAGGAAACCACAAAAAGGATCTTCAAGCTTTTTTTGAATTATATTGAAATATATTTCTAAAATGAAAAAACAATATTTTTTAGTTTTAATATCTTTTATATTTTTCTCTCCATTGTATCTCAACGGACAACAAATTATAGTGAGAGATCAAAGAGTTACTGATTGTTTGTCACTTGTAAAATCAGAGAATATTACCAAAACAATAGAAGATTTGGTATCTTTCTACACAAGACACAATCTAAGCACTCAAAATGAGCCCAAAACAGGTATTGGAGCAGCTTCACTGTACATTAAGATGAAACTTGATGATTTTGCAAAGAATTCTAATCATATGAGTGTGCAGAGTGTTATCTACCCTGCAGGTGGCAAAGGTTCCAGACTACATCGTGAAGTAAAACTGATGAATATTGTTGCCAATTTCAAAGGTGATAATCCTTCAGATAACAGAGAAATAATCCTATTGGCTCACTTTGACAGCAGATCTTATGATAACAACGATTCTCTGGCCTTTGCACCAGGAGCTAACGATAATGGTAGTGGAGTTGCAGCCCTGATGGAGATTGCCAGAATCTTATCTGTCAAACCACTTCCTATCTCTGTTAAGTTGGTTTTCCTATCCGGAGAGGAGCATGGATTACTTGGAGCTACCCATATGGCAAAAATGGCAAAAAAAGAATCTTGGAATATTGTTACCGTAATTAATAATGATATGATTGGTAACTCTCGATCAAGCGGAACAGAAATTTCAGGAAATACTCAATTAAGAGTTTTTTCGGAAAATATTCCCTACACAGAAAATGATCAAAAAAGAAGAATAAGAGAGTTTAATTCAGGAGAGAATGATAGTGAGTCTCGACAGATTGCACGATATATCAAAGAGGTTTCAGAAAGATATGTTGACAATCTATTCATCAAACTTATTTATAGAAATGACAGATTCGGAAGAGGTGGCGACCATACCCCTTTTAACAAAGAGGGTTTCCCTTCAGTAAGGTTGTGTGAATATTATGAAAATTATAACAGAACACACCAGATTCCGGAAACAAAAGATGGAATTGAGTATGGTGATTTGATAAAAGGAGTCGATATTGAATATGTAAGAAAAAATACGCAAGCAAATTTATCAACAATATTAAATCTTGCTTTTGCTCCGGATGTTCCAAAAAATGTAAAGATTGATATCTCCGGACTCTCATCATCTACATATCTTACCTGGGAGGCCCCCAAATCAGGTACTGCTCCTTCAGGGTATTATGTGTTGATTAGAGAGACTGATAAATCAATGTGGGAGAAAAAGATATTAATTACAGGGAATTCAGTTGAATTACCATTTAGTAAGGATAATCATCTCTTCTCTGTTCAAAGTGTGAGCAAAGAGGGAAACGAAAGTCTTCCTGTACTTGCGTTAGGTGGCTCAAGATAAGTATAATATGAAGATATCAATTTGGGGCACAGGCAATGCAGGGTTTAGAATTTCTATCGCATTAAAAGGAGCTGGATTTGAGATCCCATTTGTAGTTAACAGGTCTCTTCAATCTGCGAAACAACTATCTTCAATATTAAATAAACCCGAATACAACCATTTCAATCTGCCCGACACACACCCTTCAGTTAATTTTGATGAAATGGAGGGCAGCGATATAATAATTGTTGCAATATCTGATGATGTTTTGGAAACTGTTCTGCCAAATCTTTTAAATATTCAATCAGTTAAGTCAGGGTATTCAACTGTATGTCACATTAGTGGAGCTACATCTGTTGATGTTTTGAATCAATTTAAATCACATGGTGTATTTTATCCATTAATGTCTTTTAGTAAAAATAAACCAGTTGATATGAGTATTGTCCCTTTTTTACTAGAATCATCAGATTCTGCTGCTTTTGAAAAGTTGTCTACTCTCTGTAAAAAATTGGGATCAGAGTACTCTGTAATTGACTCATCTGAAAGATTAAGGATGCATGTGTCGGCTGTCTTCGTCAGTAATTTTATTAATTATCTGGCCTCTTTATCTTATGACATTGCAACTCCTCACCATGTTTACTTATTGCCACTTGCGATAGAAACAATAAGGAAGGCGTTTCTTTACGGAAATCCCAAAATGGTACAGACTGGACCTGCTGCACGAGGCGACTTAAAAACGATCAGTAAGCATTTTGAAATTTTAAATGATACTAAGGAGCACTTAGCGGTTTATAAACTACTATCCAATTTTATACTTGAACAAAATAAACAGATTAATAATAATGGCTAATTTTAAGGCTAAATTACATAAAATCAAAGCATTTGCCTTTGATGTTGATGGCGTATTTACTGATGGTCAGGTTTTAGCGACAGAAACCGGTGATCTTCTTCGATCACACAATGCTAAAGATGGGTATGCAGTAAGAGTTGCTATTCTAAAAAAATTCCCCGTAGCAATTATAACTGGCGGTTCCTCAGAATCAATTGCACTTAGATTTATGCAAATTGGTGTGCCCAGGGAGGATATATATTTAAAGTCCATTTTTAAAATGCCCGATTTCGAACATTTCATAAATAAATACAAGTTATCGCCAGATGAGGTGCTTTATATGGGAGACGACATACCTGATATCGGAATTCTTAAAGCATGCGGGATTGCAGCCTGCCCTTCTGACGCTGTGAACGAAGTAAAAGATGTTTGCCATTATATTTCAATTCAAGGTGGTGGTAAAGGCTGTGCAAGAGATGTCATTGAGCAGACACTAAAGGTACATGGTTTGTGGGCTGACTCTCCTGAAGCATATTCAGGATGAGAAATTTAGTTCATATGATGACCGATCGCATCCTAATTGTTGCATCCGCATCTCCCAGAAGACATCAGCTGATTGCTGGTCTTGATATTCCTTACAATGTTGAGATATCTGGTCATACTGAAGAAGTTTATGATACTTCTGTTAATATTAATAGCGTCCCTCTCTATCTTGCTAAAATGAAATCATTTTATTTTGGCAGAGAACTTAAAGAAGAAGAGATCCTTCTTACGGCAGACACTCTTGTTATTTGTGAAGGTGAAATACTGGGAAAGCCATCTAACAGAGAGGAGGCTACAAAAATGCTTATGAAACTTTCAGGTAAAGCTCATAATGTAATTACAGGAGTGTATTTAAGAAGCATTAAAGGAGAAAAAGGTTTTTCGGCTTCCACTGTCGTCTATTTTAAAACCCTATCTGAAGAGGAGATAGATTATTATGTGGAACACTATAAACCTTATGATAAGGCTGGTGCATACGGAGCCCAGGAGTGGATAGGATATATTGCTATTGAGAAAATTGAGGGTTCCTACTTTAATGTGATGGGGTTACCTGTCCAGAAATTATATAATGAGCTTCAGATTTTTATTGATCAGGGATACTAATGTTATCTCCAAGTGAAAAAATATCACCCTTTACATTTAATGCTCCCCTGTCAGTTAAATCACTTAGTATCTCAATATATAGTCTGCTGTCATCATCAATTTCCAAAGAAATCTCTGCAATACTCTTAGGCCCTCCTTCCAGTATTTCAAATATTTTTTCTTCAATAGAGTAATAGTAGTTAGAATTATCTCTTTTTCTTCCGGCACTAAGACAATAATCGCATCTTCCACAATCTGTATTAATAATCTCACCAAAATACTCTAACAAAATCTTCTCTCTGCAGGAGGTATTACACTGGAAATATGAGATGACGCTTTCAATTTTTGATTCCATACTACTTTTCATCTCAAGATAACGAGTATTGTCAATTCTGAAATTCTTTTCATCTAGTCTCTCCTCCTTTAATATTAAAAGAGGAGACCTTACAGCCGGATGATATGAAATAACTCCCATTCTGGACAGCCTCATTAAACTTGATGAAATCGCTGCTTTACTGTTTCTGGTAACTTTAGCAATATACTCTTCATCAATTGCAACAGGGAGGGAGAAGAGTCCGGAATACAATCTAAGTAATGTTTTAATAAAGGCATCAAGTGAAGAGTTCTGAAGCTGAACATTATAAAGTTCGTCTCGTCCAATGATAAACCTGACTTTGGATGGGTTATCCAACTCATCAGTTAATTCTATATAACCCTCCTTTTCAATATATTTTAATGCATGATATGCTGGTACAGGGTGAAGAGAGAGATTTGAGCAAAAGTCTTTAAGACTAAAATTTATTACCTTCCCCTTCCCAGCTCCAAAAGCAATGCCCAGATATACAAATAGTTTTTGATAGACAGTGCTGATAAAAACTTCATCAGGGAAAGTAGTTGATAATATTCTTCTAAGCCTGCCAGAGTCTTGTTTATTCCATAACAATACTGCGTATGACTTAATACCATCTCTACCTGCTCTTCCAGCCTCCTGGTAATATGCTTCAATCGATTCTGGAGGGTCAAGATGACAAACAAAACGAACATCAGCTTTGTCAATCCCCATTCCAAAAGCGTTTGTGGCAACTATTATCCGGAGTTCTCCGTTTTTCCACTCATCTTGTCTTTGTGCTCTTGATGCAGAAGGCATTGCCGCATTATATGCTTCTGCAGATATCCCATGAGCTTTTAAAAAATCAGAGACTTCAAATGTTTTCCGTCGCTCTCTGACATATATTATCCCAGATCCGTTAACATTTCTTGCAATTTTGAGCAGTTGGCTGTACTTGTCTTCATCCTCCCTGCACACATAAGATAAATTATCTCTTGAAAAACTAGAGCGCAATATGTTTGGTGAAGTCATTCCAAGATTTTTTGAAATCTCCTCCACAACTACTGAAGTTGCTGTTGCTGTAACTGCTATAGTTGCAATTGGGGCTATTATATTCCTTATCTCTTTAATTTTCAGATAGTCCGGTCTGAAATCATGTCCCCATTGTGAAATACAATGTGCCTCATCAATAACCAGAAAATTAACTTTCATTTTTGATGCCCTTGCCCTGAATAAGTCGCTATTGAGTCTCTCCGGGGAGAGATATAGAAATTTGTACTCACCCAATATAGCATTATCAAGTAGCGCATCAATTTCATCATAACTTAATCCAGAATGGATTGCAATGACAGGAATTCCCTTTGCTCTTAAATTTTCTGCCTGATCTTTAATAAGGGCAATCAATGGAGTTACAACTAATGCAATTCCATCTGTCAATAAAGCCGGAATTTGGAATGTAAGCGACTTTCCTCCCCCGGTGGGCATCAATGCAATTGTATCCTTTCCGGAAAGCGCAGAGTTAATAATCTCTTCCTGGTTTTTCCTGAAAGATGTGTAACCCCAGTAACGCTCAAGTATCTCCAATGATTTTGACATTCTTGAACTTTGTAGAAATAATTCATTAAATTTGTTTCAATATACAAAACTTAAATAAAACTAACTAAACTAAACATGATTACTTCTGATTTATTAAAGTACGGCATTACCAATGTTGGTAAGGTTATGTACAATCCCACCTATGAGGAGATGTTCAAGGCAGAGATGGATGAAAGAAATGAAGGTTACGATAAAGGTATACTAACAGATACAGGTTCGGTGGCTGTTATGACCGGAGTTTTTACCGGACGCTCTCCTAAGGACAAATATATAGTTAAAGATGAAATAACCGAAAATACAATCTGGTGGGATGGTACAATTAATAAACCAATTACTAAGGATGTATGGAATGATTGTAAGGAAATTGCTCAAAATCAGCTTTCAAATAAGGATGTTCTTTATGTAGTTGATGCCTTTTGCGGAACCAATGAAGATACCAGAATGAAGGTCCGCTTCATAATGGAGGTAGCATGGCAAGCGCATTTCGTAACAAATATGTTCATAAGGCCATCTAACTATGAGTTAAATAATTACGGAGAACCAGATTTTGTTTTTATTAATGCTTCAAAAGCAACAAACCCTAAATGGAAAGAGCACAACTTACATTCAGATGTATTTGTGTTGTTTAATCTGACAGAAAGAATATCTGTTTGCGGAGGCACCTGGTATGGGGGAGAGATGAAGAAGGGTATTTTTTCAATGATGAATTATTATCTTCCTCTTAAGGGGATTGCATCTATGCACTGCTCTGCAAATGTTGGTAAAGAAGGAGATGTCGCAATATTTTTTGGTCTTTCAGGAACTGGAAAAACTACTTTATCGGCAGATCCAAAAAGATACCTCATTGGTGACGACGAACATGGCTGGGACAATCATGGAGTATTTAACCTTGAAGGAGGTTGTTATGCCAAAACCATTAATTTAAGCAAAGAGAATGAGCCTGATATATGGCAGGCAATTAAAAGAGATGCTCTATTAGAAAATGTTACCGTAAGAGAAGATGGCAGTATTGATTTTAACGATTCCTCTGTTACAGAGAATACACGAGTCTCCTACCCTATATATCATATTAATAAGATTGTATTACCCTCTAAAGCAGGCCATCCAAAGAAAATTATATACCTCTCTGCCGATGCTTTTGGTGTTCTGCCTCCTGTATCAATATTAGACAGAAATCAGGCTCAATATCACTTTCTATGTGGTTACACATCAAAACTTGCAGGTACTGAGAGAGGTATAACTGAGCCTTTACCATCTTTTTCGCCTGCTTTTGGTGAAGCTTTTTTAACTCTTCACCCAACAGTCTATGCAAACACTCTAGCCAGGAAAATGGACGAACATGGAGCAAAAGCTTATCTTGTTAACACAGGTTGGAACGGAACAGGAAAAAGAATTTCCATTAAAGATACAAGGGCTATTATTGATGCAATACTTGACGGAACAATTGAAAATTCTGAAAAAAAGCATATTCCAATTCTTAATCTGACTATTCCTGCTAAACTGCATGATGTTTCAGATGGTATACTTGATCCCAGAGATACATATTCAAAACCTGAGATATGGGAAGATAAGGCTAAATCTTTAGCATTAAAGTATATTAAGAATTTTGATCAATATTGCGATAACGATGCCGCAAAAGCTCTTATCTCTTCAGGTCCACAATTATAAATATGAAAAGGATTAACTATATCATGTTAGTAATTTCTACTTTGCTGCTTTCGTCTGCTAGTGGATACTCTTCTCAAAGATATTTCCATATAAGGATGAATACAAACAAAGGGGAGATTATTCTTCTATTGTATAATCAAACTCCTCTCCACCGTGATAATTTTGTTAAACTCTCAAAGGAGGGATACTTTAATGGTGTGTTATTCCACAGAGTTATAAACGACTTTATGATTCAATCTGGAGATCCTGACTCAAGAGAGAGAGAACCTGGAAAACTATACGGGGATGGTGGTCCGGATAAGGGTATCCCTGCAGAGTTTGTTCCTGAACTTTTTCACAAAAGAGGATCTCTTGCTGCAGCCAGAGAGGGTGATATTACAAACCCCAACAGAGAATCTTCAGGATCACAATTTTATATTGTTGAGGGGAAAATTCATGATGAGGAGTCACTTATATCAGCAGAAAAGAAGTTAAATAACAGAAACGAAGCTATAGGTAAGAAGTCTTCTTATAGATTTCCTGAACATATTCGTGAATACTATAAGAAACACGGCGGAACTCCTCATTTAGACACTCAGTATACTGTCTTTGGCGAGGTGATTTCCGGCATGGATGTAGTTTTCATGATCTCTGAGTCAAAAACAGATTCTAACGACAGGCCTCTTGAGGATGTTTATATAATTTCAACGCAAGTATATAAGAAACGATTAAAAAAATGAGACTTTATGAACAGGTATATTTGTTTATTAATTTTTGCATTTATGATAGCAGGTTGCAATAATAACGATGAAAAAGTTTTAAAGGATATATTAAGCAGTACAGAGAGTAGCATACATCCACTCTACATTCAATCATCAAATGCTTACTGGAATGGTACAATCTCTGGAGACTCTGACGAATTTGCAAAGTACTCAGAAGCAAATATTGCAATGTCCAGGATCTATTCTAATACTGAAGTATTTGAAAAACTAAAAGCCATTAAAGAAAGAGGCAATATTACTGACCCTTTATTAAAGAGACAATTAGATGTTGTTTATAACTCCTTTTTGTCAAATCAGGCTGATAGTTCGTTACTTGAACAAATAATCAGCAAATCCACTTCTCTTGAACAAAAATATGCTGAGTTCAGGGCTAATTTCAGAGGGAAACCAATTTCTGATAATGAAGTTGAGTCTATCTTGCAGAATTCTACTGAAAATAATGACTTGGAAGAGGTATGGAAAGCTCACAAAGAAATTGGAACTTTTGTTGCAAATGATGTATTGGAAATTATCAAATTAAGAAATAAACTCGCTTACTCTCTTGGATATGATAATTTTCATACCATGTCACTTGAACTTTCAGGGCAAAATCCGGAGGAGATATCAGCTCTTTTTGACGAATTGGATTCTCTTACCAAAGATGAATTTGAAAGATTAAAAAGAGAAATGGATATTGCCTTTTCAAAAAGATACGGAATCTCTGAAAATGAGTTAATGCCATGGCACTTTCAAGGCAGATATTTTCAAGAGTCGCCAAAACTGTATCCGGTTGATCTTGACAAATTCTATAAAGGTAAGAATCTTGAGAAACTTACTGAAGAGTTTTATTCAGGTATAGGACTGAATGTCTCTTCAATAATGAAGAGTAGCGACCTTTATGAAAAACCCCTAAAGAATCAACATGCATATTGCATTGATATCAATGCAAATGGAGATGTAAGAGTATTGGCAAATATATCTGACAACGAATCATGGATGGGTACTATGCTTCACGAGTTTGGACACGCGGTGTATGCATTAGGGCATGATGATTC
>JAGPLK010000108.1 GCA_018053445.1 Bacteroidales bacterium
GAGAGAAAATATGTTTCAGTTCCAAAGGATACTGATAAATAGACTGATACTGGCCCCGTAGCTCAACTGAATAGAGTATCTGACTACGGATCAGACGGTTACAGGTTTGAATCCTGTCGGGGTCACATAAAAAGACCGGCTAAAATTTTTTAGCCGGTCTTTTTTTACTTAATCAGCTCAAGTGTCTGAACTAAATTATTGCCATCAGTTGATTTCCATTTCTGGCTCTTTTTCCGATTTTCAATAATAATCCAAGTTTTTGAGAAGTCTGAGCCCTCACTCTCAATAGTAACATATTTATCGTCTGCCCATATCCATTTGAAAGGTGTTTTGTCCTCTCTGCGGATACCAAGTACTAAATAGTTTATGTTTTTTTCACCTGTACCATTGTTACTGAAATTGATTGTTCCAATGTTACTGAGTGATGTTCCGGGCTCTCCGGGTCTTGCACTTTCAAATCTCTTAACCTGCCACTCTCCTGTAAGTCTGTGGGAGCAGGAGAAGATGGTTGTAAATGAGAAGGCAATTAGAAATAGTTTTAAAAATTTATTTCTCATCATTTTATAAGTTTTTTTGCATCCATATTATATCAAACTATCGTTTCTTACAAGGTAAGAATAAATTGTGAAACAGTTGTCTTAATGTTAACTATTAATCTGTTAAAAAGTTTAGTAAAGAGAGATTGACATACTGCCCCCAACAGAGATAGTGTTGAGATCTGGTGCAGGTTTTGGATGAAAAGAGTTTCTATTTCTGGTAAAGACTCTTAATAAAATACCATTAATTATCTCTCTCTCGCAGAATAGGGATGCTCCGGTGTAAAATCCATTATAGTTTTTTTCATTTGATTGAATATCAACCAGCGATAATCTTGAGTAGCCTGCTTCTGCAGTTACTCCAAAGCGCATAATATTACCAACTTTTAAAGAGAGAGCTGGTCCTAGGGAGAGAGATAATGTGTTTATATTTATATCAGAGCCACTTAGATTGTTTTTTTTGCCAATTGTTGTCCCTAAATTGCCGGAGAGGTGGATTCCAAAATTGGAAGATTTAATTTTAAGTGACGGGATATAATATATGCTTTCAAGGGAAATTCCGGTACCTGTTTCAGGATAGTAACGGCTCCCATCAATTGAAATTTTATTTAGTATTCTTTGATATTCAAGGCCTATCCCTGTAAATGAATATCCGCTATTGGAGACATCTTTTATTATCCCTGCTGACTCATTATTCAACAGCCCTCTATCTCTATAAATAAGGCCCCCAAACATATATCCCAGTTCAGTTGAAAGAATGCCCATACCGGCTCCCATTATCACATCATGAACATAGTGCTTATTGTTCAATACTCTCAAAACGGCCGTTGCAGATGCTGCTGAATAGGCAGCAACTGTGTACCAAGGAGATTTGTGACCAAATTCTTTGTGAACCATATGAGCACCCATAAAGGCAATAGCAGTATGGCCGCTGGGAAATGCGTCGGACTCACTGCCATCCGGTCTGGGCTCTTTAACAACTCTTTTAATCGCATTAACGCTTCCTGTTACAATTATTGCAGATAATGCATTTGTTGCAAGCAACCTTCCCCAGGTACTTCTGCTCTCTACACCTGAAATTTTAAGAGAGTATAGTAGAAGTGAGGGGGCAAATCTAAGATAGTTATCTGCTGTGGTTTTAAAATTGGGTGTAAAGCTCTGACGGAGTTGTTGAAAACGCTCACCAGATTTGCCGTACAATGAAATTCCGGCAATAATAAATGGGGCAGGAATTATTACTCCTTTTATTGATACGCTTGATGAATCAACTCTATCTGGATGAATTTTGCCTTTAGTAACCTCTTGTCCCAAGAGGCTTTGAGTAATTATAATCCAAATTATTGCCGGAAGGATAATTCTTTTCATTTGATTCTAAAGCAGTGGGCTAAAAAGCCTTGCAAATGACTCCTTTACCTGATTTTTTATACTCCTCTTCGCCCATTTGGATCCGGCAAGGGATATACATTTATCAATATCTTTTATAAACTGCTCCTCCAGTTTAATGGCTATCTCTTTGTTGTAAATTATGCTTGTTATTTCAAAGTTATGCTCCATTGATCTGTTGTCAAAATTGGCAGATCCAATTATACAAAATTCACCATCGATGCTTATAACCTTCGAGTGGTTAAAACCTTTTGAGAAGAGGTAAACTTTAACACCGGCGTCCATCATCTCTGCTGCGTAAGAAAGTGTACACCAGTGAGTAATTGTTGAATCACTCTTTTCCGGCAGCATGAGACAAACCTCAATTCCGCCAAGTGCTGCAATTTTAAGTGCATTTAACAGGGATTCACTTGGGGTAAAGTATGGCGTAATCAGATAAATATGGTGCGTCGCTTTGGAAATAGCTGCAAAATAGCATTGCATAATGCTCGCCCAGTCACTGTCAGGGCCTGATGTAATTATTTGAGAGTAATAGGTTGAGTTTGTTCCGTCAATTCTTATGTCAGGAAGGCTTAACTGAGGATAATACTTCTTCTTTCTTCTGAATTGCTGATTAATGATAAAGTATCTGTCCAGCAAAAAACTGGATTGTAATGCAGCTACAGACTCCCCGGCAATTCTCATGTGAGTATCTCTCCACTCCTCAAAATTTCCGCCATTGTAGTATCTGTCTGCAATATTAACTCCACCCAGGTAACCTGTTTTGCCATCTACTACAAGAATTTTTCTGTGGTTTCTGTAGTTGAGTTTTGAGAGAGGGGAGAGGAACCATCTGACTGTTGCGAAGGCAAGAAATTCAATTCCTTTATCTGTAAACTCATTTTTAAATGAAACCGGAAGGTTCCAGCAACCTACATCGTCATAAATAACTCTTACCTCTACACCTTGCGATGCTTTTTCAATTAACAGATTTTTAAATCTGTTTCCAATAATATCATCTTCAATTATATATGACTGAAAGTGTATGTGTTGAGTAGCATTTGAAATAGCCTGATACATTGAGTCTAATGCCTCTTTCCCGGAGAAAAAGAGTTCAATTTCTGAATTTACACCAAGAAGACTTTTGTTCCCTCTTAAATTCAAGTTGATTAGTTTTCTGTATCTGTTAAGTTCTGAAGGGAGAAGATCCGGGTTCTTCCTAAACTCTTTCAGTTGCTTGTAACTTCCAAGCCTTCTGAATCGTTCGTCTCTTACCCCTTTCCTGTTATATATCTTTGTTTTTCTGAAATTTTGACCAAAGAAAAGATATAGTATTAGACCAATATATGGCAACATAAGTATAACCACAATCCAGGAGAGTGATTTTACCGGATCTAGTTTCTTGTACATTATTATAAATGAGGCATAAATTGCCAGAATAAAATATACAAAATAGAGAATAATTGATATTACCTCCCAGTAGGTCATATAATTTATAGTTTGCTTGCTGTGTACAAAACAGATACACCTCCTGTCAAGGGTCTAAATGAGGTGTTAATAAAACCTACCTCCTCAAGTTCTTTGCAAAATGCAATATACTGAGGGAATTGGCTTACCGATTGGGGTAGATAGGTATATGCCTCCATATCTTTTGATACAAGCTTACCTATTAAAGGGAGGATGTTATGAAAATAGAACCTGTACAAGGCTCCCCATATTTTGTTTTTGGGTGAAGCAAACTCAAGTATTGAGAGCTCTCCTCCATTTTGAAGTACTCTGAAAATCTCTTTGAGCGCTCTCTTCCTGTTTTCAAAATTTCTTATACCAAATCCAATTGTAACCAATTGAAAACTTTTTTCTTCAAATGGAATATCATCAGCAGATGCTATAAAAAAAATTGGTTTGGAGATATTGCTCTCTTTAAGTTTTCTGCATTTCTCTTTAGCAATTTCTACCATCTGATCTGCAATGTCAATTGCTGTAGTTTCTACCCCTGCTTTGTAAAGGGCAATTGCTATGTCACCTGTTCCAGTGGCAATATCCAAAGCCTTTGCAGGCCCTTTTTTCATTGAGTGGCTTATTAATACTCTTCGCCAGTACTTGTCTATTCCCAATGAAAGCAGGTGGTTAAGAAGGTCATAGCTGCCGGCAATGCCATTAAACATTGCGGATATTTTATTCCGCTCCTTGCTGATATCCCCGGACATGGTTAGTTAATGAAATCAGAGATATATCCAAATGAAGTGTCATCCATTCTTAGCTCTCCTTTGGTAACATGTCCCAGTAAAGTAAGGGGTATGGAGTTGTTAAAGAAAAAATCAACAAACTGGCCCTCTTTATCTGCTGATACACTCACTAGAATTGCCGAGTTTTTATCTTTGAACAGAAAATCTTTGTCGCTTATCTCTGCATCACCTGTAATGTCAAAACCAAGTTTCTTAATACTGCAGGCTTCAATAAGTCCGCAGAAAAGACCTGATTTTTCAAGTGAGTGAGCACTGGTAACAAGGTTCTGAGAAATGGCATCATAAAGAATCTCCAGAATAGAGCTTTTGTCTTTAATATGCTTTTTATAATCGCCAAGAAGATATATGGTATCACTCTTTTTTACAAAATTCATCTGGATAGGATGTCCCTCCTTTTCAAATTGAGAATCAACAGGTTTTTTGGCATATTTGGCAATTCTCTCACGCAGTTCTGTACTCTCTGAGATCAAATTGCCTATCTCAACGAGGTCCTCCATGTTTTCTATCTGTTTCTTAAAGTTGTCGTTCATGCCTTTTACATTAAGATTTATGTAAAGTTAAGATTTTTTTCTGAATCTCTTTTAAATTCTCGAAAAGCGTATTATCTTTGTGCTCCCAAAAAAGCCCAGATGGTGAAATTGGTAGACACGCTACTTTGAGGGGGTAGTGCCGGCAACGGTGTGCAAGTTCGAGTCTTGTTCTGGGCACCAATATAAAAACCAAAATACTGGAATACAGTGTTTTGGTTTTTCTCTTTTTAATCTACGTCCGCACCACGTCCGCAATAAAAGAAAAGTAATTAATTGGCCAATCATATTTAC
>JAGPLK010000109.1 GCA_018053445.1 Bacteroidales bacterium
ACAAGTGCCTTTGCTGACTTCTGAGGTGCTCCCATATGAACTTTAATACCATTTTGAACCAAAATAGATTGAGCGTGCTGCCCCATCCCACCTGCAATAATATCTGTTACCTGCTCACCATAAAGCCATAAAGGTAAAATTCCCGGCTCATGGGGTGGAGGAGTAGCCAGTGTCTCAGAGAGAACTGTATTACCATCTGTATCAATAAACGCAAACTGTGTACAATGTCCAAAGTGTGAACATAAAACCCCATTTTCAAGTGGAACTGCAAATTTTCTTTTCATAACTACTCTTTATTATTTTTTAAAAGTTCAATAATCTGTTCTATTGTCTTATCCTCTTTAATCATTATAAGACGCACACCTAAACTGTCAAAAATGTTTTTAACCTTGTTTCCAAACTCTCCCGACACTACTTTTTCTGCACCTTTTGTAGCCACCACTCTTGCCGAGGCCACTCCTGCCCCCTCAACACTCTCTGCATTTTCATTTGGGACAAACTCAACTGAACCAGTCGCGGAGTCGTAAACTACAAAAAATGAACATCTGCCAAAGCGTTTATCCATCTTTGAATCAAGTGTGCTACCTGTTGATGTTATTACTGTTCTCATTATAAATTATTATTTTTTTTGATCCGCAGAGAGAGCATCCCCCTACAGGATTCTGTTTTTCTAAATGGTTAAAAAGACATTTACAACTTTTGCACTCATACCAGCTGCTGTCAAAGTAGACCTTACCACCTTCAAAGACTATGGGTCTTCCCTCAACGAAAGCAAGAGCAATTTTTCTTCTTGCATTTTCATAAATTCTTGCAAATGTAGATCTGGAAATTTCCATCTCTATGGCAGCTTTTACCTGTCCTAAAAGCAGATGATCACTTAACCTGATTGATTCATACTCCTCAAGATTGAGTACCACAGGATGTTCATTACTACTCTCTCCAATGATCCTGTACCCCTTAAATTCAGGAGGATTAAACATTTTTCGCTTTAATTTTGGTCTTGGCATAATAATGGGCATTTGTCCATTACAAAGATAATGGACAATTGCTCATTTCGGCAATTTTTTTTGATTATTTAGACCGGGATAGAGAAGAAGAATGTACTGCCATCCCCAGGTGATGACTCCAGCCAAATGTCACCACCCAGCTTAGTTACATAACCCTTTACAATGGATAGTCCAAGACCTGATCCCTCTATACTTCTGATGTGCTCCAGGTTTGCCTGCACAAATATTGATTTCAAGAGGACACAGAGTGGTTCAGGTCTTGGTTTATCAATTGTCAAGGCATATGTAGAGGCTTTGGGTGGAGATATAAGGGTAGAGTCAGAACCAGGAAAAGGAAGTACTTTTATATTCTCGTTGAAATAATAATATAAATCACTATTTTTTTATTCTATATAAACTTCTTTTACTTACTTTGCAAAATATTTAATAGACCTATTAAATAGACTTATTAATATATTGAAATGAAACTTGCAAAAGATTCCACAACTGAAGAGAAGATTTTAATTTCCGCAGAGAAACTCTTTTACGAGAGAGGATATGCGATGACTCACACCACCGATATTGCCCGTCTGGCCGGATGCAACCAGGCCTTGGTGCACTACTACTTTAGAAGCAAGGAGCGGCTTTTTGATCTTTTTTTCGAGAATAAGGTGAGGCTCTTTATAAATGTATTCCTTACTGAGGGTAATGATGAAAGTAACTTTCAGGCAAAAATTGCAAAAAAGATAAAAGCACATTTTGATATACTTAAGGCCAATCCAAGACTACCTTTTTTGCTGTTTAATGAAATCTCAACAAACCAAAAAAGGCTGGAAAAGATAAGAGAGAACCTGGGGGTGATACCCTCCCTTTTGATCCAAAATCTGGATAAAGAGTTAGATGATCTTTACAAAAAAGGAGAAATAAGGCAGATTTCTGCTGTCGATTTGATGCTCTCAATTATATCACTGAATGCTGTTATGTTTATTGCTGACCCTATAGTAAGAATAATGACAAACTGTAATGATGAGGAGTTTTCAAGTATGCTTGAAAAAAGAAGAGAGGATAATGTGAAGACCATACTCGCAAGGCTGCAGCCCTGCCCCCTACCTCAGGGGTAAATGGCCAAACAAATAATAATCAACATTTTACAATAAATAGCATATTTTTATATGAATCTCAATATCAATCGTTTGGCCATTTACCCCTGGGGTAGTATTTTCTTGCTTTTCGCTGCTTCGCTGACTGCTGCCGGTCAGGATTTTTCTGTAAAATTATCTGTAGAGGAGTTGCAGCTTAAGGCAGAGAGAAACTATCCGGCAGCTAAGCAGTACGGGCTTATTGAACAGAGCCGGGACTTTACACTGGCAAATGCCTCAAAAGGATACCTACCACAGCTTGGGCTAAATGCCAGAGCAACTTATCAGTCAGAGGTTACACAATTGCCTGCAGCTATGCCTGGGGTAAACCCTTTGAATAAAGATCAATATCAGGCAGTTGTGGAGGTAAACCAGATAATATGGGACGGAGGTGCAATTGAGGCGCAGAGGAGAATTGCAAAGGCCTCTTCCGAGGCGGAATTGAAGAGGGCCGAGACGGAGCTCTATACAGTCAGAGAGAGGGTTAATCAGCTGTTTTTTGGAATACTTCTGATTGAGGAGCAGATCAGGCAGACAGATATTTTAATTCTGGAACTGGAAAACAATTATAAAAGAGTGTCGGCCTATCTGGAAAACGGAGTTGCGACAAAATCTGATCTGGATGCTGTAAGAGTAGAGGTACTCAGGGCCGGACAAAAGAGGGAGGAGCTTAAAATGACGGGGATTACTTACAGAGAGATGCTGGCAGCTTTAACTGCCGATGATATGGTAAAGTCCGGGAATCTTATAAAGCCCTCTGCAGATGTCTCAGCATTTACAAATGGAAACAGAAGACCGGAGCTTGCACTCTTTGACGCTCAGTCACATCTTGCAGAGAGTCAGGAGAGAAGCATAAATGCTGCGACAATGCCCCGGCTTAACCTGTTTGTACAGGGAGGATATGGTAATCCGGGACTCAATATGCTAAAAAATAAGTTTTCAGCATATTATATTGGAGGTGTAAGGCTCTCCTGGAACTTTGGATCTTTTTACACAAAAGGTAACTCAATCAGGCTGCTTGATGTGAAGAGAGAGAGTATCAACACTCAGAGGGAGACATTTCTTTTCAATAGCTTGCTGGCAGAGAGGCAGCAGCTTAACGAAATTTTAAAATTCACAAAACAGATGGAGTCTGACACAGAGATAATTCGTCTTAGAGAGGAGATTAAAAGAGCGGCAGAAAAAAGGGTTGAAGAGGGGATAATTTCCGTTTCAGACCTTATCCGGGAGATAAATGCAGAGAATCTTGCCCGTCAGGAGAGAGCCACTCACGAGATAATGCATCTTATGGCAATTTATTCCATTAAGTACCTGAAAAATAATTAAAAATATGATTAAAAATACTTTTTGTGTCGCTGTCACAATTTTCAGCCTGATATCTTTCAGCCTGCCATCCTGCACCAGGTCCGGTTCAGAACACGATGCTTCAGGAGTTTTTGAGGCTACTGAAATTCTGGTTTCGTCAGAATTAAGCGGAAAAATTCTGGAATTGGATATTGAGGAGGGTGACAGCGTTGAGGCCGGCGCGGTATTGGGCCAAATTGACACAATTCAACTTTTCCTTAAAAAAAGGCAGCTTCTCGCAACAGTGAGAGCTCTTGAGGCGCGCCGCCCTCAGGTTCGCAAACAGATTGCGGCACTCGAAGAGCAGATTTCAGTGCAAAAGCGGGAGAGAGAGAGGTTTGAGAGATTACTCAAAGCAGACGCCGCCACTCAGAAACAACTTGATGATATCACCTCATCAATATCTGTACTTGAGAAACAGCTGGAGGCACAACGCTCAACTCTTAGTAATACTTCCGGAGGAATTACCGAGGATGCTGCTGCACTGATGGTTCAGGTAGATCAGATAAACGATCAGCTGGAAAGAAGCAAAATTGCATCTCCAATATCGGGGACCATCCTTGCAAAATATGCAGAGGCAGGAGAGATAACTATGGCCGGCAGGGCGCTTTTCAAGGTGGCAGAGACAAAAAATATGCACCTAAAGGCATACATCACTTCAGATTTGCTCACCAGATTAAAGCTTAACCAGACAGTTAAGGTTTTTGCTGATTTTGGGGAGGAGGGGAGCCGGGAGTACAGCGGAGAGGTTATATGGATATCTGATAAGGCCGAGTTTACTCCAAAGACTATTCAGACCCGGAGTGAAAGAGATAATCTTGTTTATGCAATTAAGATTGCAATTATAAATGATGGTTTTTTAAAGATTGGAATGTATGGAGGGATTGACCTCGGTTTGTAAAAAATCGTTTTCCAAATCAATTGTAGTTAAAGAACTTGCCAAAAACAACGGCAAGGTCTCCTTTGAGGTTGAGAGGGGGGAGATTTTTGGGGTGATTGGACCGGATGGTGCAGGCAAGACAACTCTTTTCAGGGTTCTTACAACTCTTTTGCTGCCTGATTCGGGAGAGGCTAAGGTAGAGGGTTATGATATTGTGAAGGATTACAGGGAGATCAGGAAAATAGTGGGATATATGCCCGGAAGGTTTTCTCTTTATCAGGATCTTACTGTGGAGGAGAATCTGAGAATCTTCGCAACACTATTTAACACAACAATCGAGGAGAATTACCACCTTATAAAGGATATTTACTGCCACCTGGAGCCCTTTAAAAAGAGAAAGGCGGGGGCGCTGTCAGGAGGTATGAAACAGAAACTGGCTTTAAGTTGTGCACTTATTCATAAACCTGAAGTCCTCTTTCTTGACGAACCTACTACAGGAATAGACCCGGTTTCAAGAAAAGAGCTATGGGAGATGCTGGGAAGATTAAAAAGAGAGGGAATCACAATTGTTGTATCAACTCCATATATGGATGAAGC
>JAGPLK010000035.1 GCA_018053445.1 Bacteroidales bacterium
TTATGAGGGGAACGGGCGACGGTGCCATAAGCCTCTTTCAGGACACTGCAGCACTCTGGGCGATACTCTTTTTTGCTATTGGTCTGTTGATTATTCTGTTGATTTCAATGAGGCGGGGGATTATGGCTCACTGTACAGTGTGGTGTCCGGTGGGGACGGTTGTGAATTATATGAAATATCTCTCTCCTTTCAGGTTTGATGTAAAGAGGAGCGAGTGCACATCTTGTATGAAGTGTATTCCTGCCTGCAACTATGCTGCTATGAACAGGGATTCTCAAGGAAAGCTTGTTATTGGTAATGGTTGTACCTATTGTGGTGACTGTCTTACAGCTTGTCCTCACAATGCTCTTGAGTACAGATTCTTTGGGATGAGGGGCGAGAGCGCCGAGAGGCTGTGGATTGTGGTAACAATCATCCTTCACACTCTGTTTCTTGCCATTGCCCGGGTTTAATATCTAAACTTTCCTGCATTCACAGAGTATCCGCATAACTTCCGGAGTTTTTCCTCCTCGCTCACTGTGTTCGCTGTGGCGGAGACTCCTTCAGTTATGCGGATTACTCTGTGAAAGGGCATGCAGAATATCGAACCCCGGCCGGTTATCCGTCATACCAGCACCTCTGCATAACGCTGTTTTTCTCCTTATTAACACTTTTTGCGGGTGATCTGCAATGTAAACTATGTAAAAAGATTGCCATGTCCCTACCTGAATCAACCGAGACACGAAGGAACCTCCGCCGGAAGCAGCGAAGCGAATGAGGAGGAAAAGTTCCGGAGGGGCTTCGGTTGACCGGGGAAGGGTGAAGGGTTATCTAGTGCGAATCAATCCCGCTCATCATCGCAAAAAGGTGGTTGAGCATAGGTAGAATCTCTGACATATACTCCTTAACTGCCTTAACGCTGCCGGGCAGGACAAATATTAGGGATTTGCCGGAAACGCCTGCAATACTTCTGCTCAGAAGTGCATTAGGTTTTTCAGCTCCGTATTTTAATCTTATATAGTCCATAATTCCGGGAATCTCCTTGTCCAGTAGCGGCTTTACAACATCAGGGGTAAAGTCTCTCGGGCCGATTCCTGTTCCGCCGGTGGTGATAATTATCTCGTGTCCCTCTGAAACCATTCGCCTGATTTCGGTTTCAAGCATTTGCGGATTATCAGGAAGAAGTTTATAGTCGCAGGAGAGGCTCCGTTTTGTTTCACTGAACCATTTGCCCATTAACTCCTCTGCAAGAGGGCCGCTTAGGTCTTTGTATTCTCCCTCGAATGCTCTGTCGCTGAGGGTTATGACTCCTGCCCTCCAGGTCTTCTTCTTATAAGTAAGTTTGTCTCCTGCCCTCATCTCGCCACATTTAAGAACCCTTGCAAATATCCCCTCTTTGGGCATAATGCAGGCTCCGGTGTCGCGAAAGATTGCGCAACCATCACCGTGGCACTTTTTTCCTATCTGAGTAACCTCCATCAGGATTGTGTCGTTCATAAGCTGGTCTCCGGGCATCATCTCGTTAAGAACCATCCCTTTTGTAGTGATGTTCTCGGCAAACTCTCCCCATTTAAACTCCCTGCCTGTTATGGCCGAAAACTTCTCAAAGCTCTCCGCTCCAAGCAGACTCACCTGTCTGTGCCACTTGCCGGCGTGGGCATCTCCGGGAATCCCCTCGGGGGTAAGTTGGATATTATCAACGGGGAGTTTGATCTCTCCCTTTTTTACAGAAATATTTACCGATATTATTTCAAGTTCCATTTTGTATCTCTGTTTTGCTATTTAATCTCCTCTTTGCTCTTTGAGAGGAGTTCAATGTTGGTTATTATCATGCTTTTATCCACCGCCTTGCACATATCGTAAATGGTAAGCAGGGCTACCGATACAGCTGTCAGCGCCTCCATCTCTACTCCGGTATTGCCGTTGCATGAGGCGCTCCCCTCGGCAGTGACTCCGTCATCCTGGACGGTGATTTTGACATCGGCCTTATTAAGATTTAACTGATGGCAGAGTGGAATCAGTTCAGGGGTCTTTTTGGCAGCCATTATTCCTGCAATCTGGGCCACTGATATCAGATCTCCCTTTTTCAGTCCGTTCTCCCTGATAAGTGTTATGGTTTCAGGTGAGAGTAGTATCCTTCCCCTTGCTGTAGCTTTTCTTGCCGATACTGGTTTGGCCCCTACATCCACCATATTTGCACGCCCCTTTTCGTCTGTATGGGTGAGCATTTTGCTGTTTTTAGAATTTTTATCTTCTGCCATAATCATCCTCCTGATATATTATCCACCAATATTATAGAATTTCCCGGTATCATTATGGGAGCCCTTTGCCGGTTTGTTTTTTACAGCCATCTCAAGAGCCTTCTCTGCTCCGTACTCTCTTATGCTGTATCCAAGGTCGCTGAAGAGGCAGGGTTTTACCAATCCGTTTGCCGTAAGCCTTACTCTGTTGCACCTTGGGCAGTCTCCGCCGTCTCCGCCGTCAACTATACCAAACGAGCCGGTATGGAGGTCCATCATCTTTATAAATCTCACCTCAATTCCGTTTATACCTGAAAGAGCTCTCTCCTGAGCAAACTTTAGTACGCTTTGAGCATCAGGCTCGTTTCTGTCACTATTTACAACGCAGTTAAGTTTGATAGGTAGAAGCCCGGCACTCTTTGCCGCCTCAATTCCATCAAAAACTTTGTTTATATCTCCGCCTCTGGTAATCTCTCTGTACCTGTCAGGATCTGCAGTATCAAGACTTATATTTATTCTCATAAGCCCTGCTTTTGCAAGTTCCTCTGCGAATTGAGAGAGCAGCTGCCCGTTTGTAGTCATTGAGAGGTCAGTAATTCCCTCAATTGAGGCCAGTCTGCGAACAAGTTCCGTAATCCCTTTTCTAACCAGCGGCTCACCGCCTGTAATCCGCACTTTATTAACTCCATTTGAGACAGCAACTCTTGTAAACTCCTCAATTTCGTTAAATGTCAGAATCTCACTGTGGTCAACAAGGGGAATCCCCTCTTCAGGCATACAGTATGTACACCTAAGGTTGCATCTGTCTGTAACGGAGATTCTGAGATATGTTATTGCTCTTTTGAGCGGATCATACATCATTATTGGTTCCTCCCAATGTGTTTGGAAAACTCCCAGAGAACAACACCTATGCTGACAGATACATTTATTGAGTGTTTTGTTCCGTGTTGTGGTATTTCAAGAACAGTGTCACTCATGTCAACAACCTCCTGACTAACCCCTTTAACCTCGTTTCCAAAAATCAGAGCGTACCTTCTGTCTCTGTCAAGTTTAATATCGTTTAGCATTATAGAGTTTTCAGTTTGCTCAACTGATATAGCTTCATACCCCTCTGCTTTTAGCCTCTTTACGGCATCAGTGCTCTCCTCAAAATACTCCCAGGGAATTGTGTTTTCTGCTCCAAGCGCAGATTTGTGTATTTCAGCAGATGGTGGAGTGGCACAAATCCCGCAAAGTATTATTTTCTCTGCGGCAAATGCATCGGCACTCCTGAAGGCAGCGCCAATATTGTGCTGGCTTCTCACATTGTCCAGTACTATTATTACCGGCATCTTATCTGCTGAAGAATACTCATTTGCTGAGATTCTGCCAAGCTCACTGTTAAGTAATTTTCTGAATTTGCTCATAACTAATTGCAAATATACTCATACCATTTTAAACTTTTTGCCGCCTCAATGGTCAAAGTAAAATAAATTTTACTTTGATGAAACAGAGACAGAAGTACATCCTTTATGCCGCTATTCCGATTGTGTTAGCCGGGTCAATCATTGGCTACAACAAATTGTTCAATAAACCGGAAATTAATGAAGAGCCCATTTCCCGTCCTATGGGTGAGGGAAACAGAGGGGGAGGCGGAGGAGGAAGAGCTTTGCCTGTATCAGTATATATCGCAGAATATATGACTTCAGATGAGGGTAAACTTGCAATAGGCACTCTTACTCCCAATGAAAGGGTGGATGTGGTTAGTGAACTCTCCGGCAGGGTAACTGAGATTAATTTTCGTGAGGGTGAGCTTGTAAGAAAAGGGACAATACTGGTAAAGCTAAATGATGATGAGCTTGTTGCTCAGCTTGTAAAGGCCGAGTATCAGTATAAACTAATTGAGCAGAGACTCGAGCGTCAGAAGATTCTTCTTGAGAGGGATGCTGTTAGCCGTGAGGATTATGACAAGGTGCTTACTGAGTTTAATGTTTTAAAGCAGGATATTGAGCAGTTGAAAATAAGGATTGAGAAGATGAAGGTAAGGGCCCCTTTTGATGGAATGATTGGTTTCAGAGATGTGAGCCTTGGAGCCTTTCTGCAACCCAATACAAAAATATCTACACTTGTAGATGTGGCAAATCTTAAGCTTGAATTTGCCATCCCTGAGAAATATATTAATGATGTTAAGAGTGGCTCTTCTGTTTCATTTACAGTGGAGGGAACAGGCAAAACTTTCTCTGCCAGGGTTTATGCCGTAGATCCTCAGGTTGAGGTTAAAACAAGAACGCTTATGCTTAGGGCCAGATATACAAATACGGGTCTAATGCTTAAACCAGGTATGTCTGCAAAGGTATCTTTCTCAACAACCGCAGGGGCAAATAATATATATGTACCTAATCAGGCAGTGGTGCCGGATGTAAAGGGGCGCTCAGTGTGGGTTATGAAGGGGGGCAAGGCAGAGCTTGTACAGGTTCAGTCAGGAACAAGAACGGCAGATATGCTTGAGATACTCGGCGGACTGGAGAGGGGTGATACAATCATTACCACAGGGCTTATGCAGCTGAGGCCGGGGATTCAGGTATCACCACAAACAATAATGAATTAGATATGAGTATAAGCAGTACAACGATAAACAGACCGGTACTGGCTACAGTACTAAGCCTTCTGATAGTAATTTTTGGTGTTATCGGATATACATCGCTGGGTGTCAGAGATTACCCCAGTGTGGATAACCCTGTAATTTCTGTCAGGTGTGGATTTCCCGGCGCTAATGCAGATGTTATTGAAACACAGATCACTGAGCCTTTAGAGGCCGCAGTAAATGGTATTCCGGGAATCAGGGCTATCTCCAGCACAAGCCGAGATGGATCAAGTTCAATAAATATTGAGTTTAACCTGGAGGTTGATTTGGAGACTGCTGCAAATGATGTTCGCGACAAGGTGTCAGGAGCTATGAGAAGACTGCCTCAGGATGTAGATCCCCCTGTGGTTGAGAAGTCTGACGCAGATGCTCAGCCAATATTTACGGTAACACTTCAAAGTGAGTCAAGAGATATTATTGACCTTAGCGAATATGCAGAGGTTAACTTTAAGGAGAGACTTCAGACAATAAGCGGAGTGAGCTCTGTAGGTGTCTGGGGATCAAAGAGATATTCTGTGAGAATGAGGATGGATCCCATTCTCCTTGCTGCATACAAAATTACACCACTTGATGTGAGGCAAGCTGTGTCCAGAGAGAATGTCGAGCTTCCTTCAGGTATGGTGGAGGGTTCCACAATGGAGCTTACTGTAAGAACGCTAGGCCGATTAAGAACCATTGAGGATTTTAATAATTTAATAATCGCCAGAAGCGGAGAGAGAATTGTTCGCTTTTCCGACATCGGCTCTGCTGAGGTGGACGCTGAGAACACCAGATCCATTTTAAAGAGGAATGGTGTGCCTATGGTCTCCTGTGTAATAGTTCCGCAGCCAGGTGCAAATTATATAAATATTGTTGATGATGCAAAGAGGGTTGTTGAGGAGCTTAAAAGGACAATTCCTGAAGATATTGAGGTTGGAGTTGGTTTTGATAACACAGTGTTTATAAGGGATTCAATAAGTGAGGTTCAGATGACAATTCTTCAGGCTTTTTTACTTGTGATTCTTATTATATTTCTGTTTCTGAGAAACTGGAGGACCACTCTTATTCCAATTATTGCTATTCCTATCTCTGTAATTGGAGCCTTTTTCATAATGTACATAGCAGGCTTTTCAATTAATATTCTAACTCTTCTTGCAATTGTACTCTCGATTGGTCTTGTTGTGGATGATGCAATTGTTGTAATGGAGAACATTTATACAAAGATAGAGAGAGGTGTCCCTCCAAAAGAGGCAGCTATCGAGGGGTCAAAAGAGATATTCTTTGCCGTAATTGCAACGACAATAACATTAGTTGCGGTTTTCTTTCCAATTGTGTTTCTGCAGGGGGTAACAGGCAGACTATTCAGAGAGTTCTCTTTTGTAATAGCTGGTGCTGTGATAATTTCAAGTTTTGTGGCTCTTACATTTACCCCAATGATCTCAAGTAAACTATTAAAAAAGGATGCGAAGGAGAACAGATTCTACAGATGGACTGAGCCCTTTTTTGTATGGCTAAATTCTGTGTACGCCTCATCACTGGATAAGTTTTTGAAAAAAAGATGGATGGCGGTGGTATTTCTGTTAATCTCCTTTGGAGTGATATTTTACCTTTGGACAACCATACCATCTGAGATGGCACCTCTTGAGGACCGATCAATGATAAATGTTTCCAGCACGGCTCAGGAGGGTGCAACATACGATTATATGCTAAAATACACAGATGATTTGTATGGTGTTGTAAGAGAAGAGGCTCCTGAGGCAGAAAATATCCTCCAGATGGTTGGAATGGGTGGCAGAAACAGATCAAATTTCTCGATCTCTCTTGTAGACCCTCTCTCAAGGAATAGAACTCAGCAAGAGATTGCAGACGCCCTCTCTCCAAAAGTTGCAATGCTTACCGGGGCAAGGAGCTTTGTTAATCAGCAGCAGACATTCGGCGGAAGAAGAGGAGGAATGCCTGTTCAGTATGTAATTCAGGCAAAAAACCTGGATTCATTGAAGAGAATTATACCGGTTTTTATGTCAGAGGTAGCCCAAAGCGAAGTCTTTTCAAATTCTGATGTTAATCTGAAATTTACAAAACCGGAGCTTAGTATAAGTATTGACAGGGATAAGGCCTCACTGATGGGAGTCTCCATTCAGAATATTGCTCAGACACTCCAGCTCTCAATGAGTGAGCAGAGGATTGGCTACTTTATCAGAAATGGTAAGCAATATCAGATTATGAGTCAGATTGACCAGAGTATGAGGAATAAGCCTGTGGATCTGGCAAATATTTATGTTAGAAATGATGCCGGTGAATTAATCCAGCTGGATAATCTTATTACTATGGAAGAGAGCAGTATGCCACCTCAGCTTTTCAGGTACAACAGATTTGTGTCTGCTACCGTATCTGCGGCACTTTCAAAAGGTTATACGCTGGGGCAAGGTATTGAGGAGATGGATAAAATTGCAGACAGATTACTCAATCCTGATGATTTCACAACCACTCTGTCAGGTCAGTCTAAAGACTTTGTAGAGAGTACATCCAGTCTTCTGTTTGCTTTTCTTCTTGCACTTTTGCTGATCTACCTTATCCTCTCTGCACAGTTTGAAAGCTTCAGGGATCCGCTGATAATAATGTTTACAGTTCCGCTGGCCCTTTTTGGTGCTCTCCTCACACTTAAACTTTATGGCCAGACAATGAATATCTTTAGCCAGATTGGGTTGATAATGCTAATTGGACTTGTCTCCAAAAATGGTATCCTTATGGTAGAGTTTGCTAACCAGAGGAAATTGGCTGGGCTTGATAAACTGGCTGCAATCAGAGACTCTGCTGCATCAAGGTTCAGACCGATTCTAATGACAAGTCTATCTACAATTTTGGGAATATTACCAATGGTATTTGCAACCGGTGCGGGGGCAGAGAGCCGTGTTTCAATGGGTGTAGCTGTTGCCGGAGGGTTGATATTTGCCACATTCTTTACACTCTATATTATCCCTGCTATGTACTCATATATATCATCTTCAAATAAGTAGTGCAATGACAACCAAATTCAAAACATTTTCACTTGCAATTGCCTTTGCATTAATAACCCCACTATCCGCACAAAACTCCAGAAATATTGAATATCTAACTCTGGAGGGGTGTATTGAGAGGGCATTGGAGGCAAACTATTCAATAATAATATCCGGGAATAACCTTGAAATTTCCAGGAATAATGTTACTCTGGCACCTTTTCTGCCAACAATCTCTGCCAGCTCCAGGCAGAGTGCAAACAGCGGAGTTCAAAGGAATATAAATGAGGCTGGAGATAGGGTAAAATCTACTGCTTCAGGAAATTCTGTTATTAATGGTGCAAATTTGAACTGGCGCCTTTTTGACGGCCTTTCAATGTTTGCAACAAGAGATAAACAGGAGGAGCTGCTTAGACAGGGAGAGTATAATTTCAGAGCTGTCTCTGAAAATCTTGTTATGAAGATTTCTTCCCAATATTTCAATATTATTAGTTTGCAGAACAGGTTCAAACTCCTCAATGAGGTAGCCTCTATTTCAAAGGAGCGGTATGAACAAGCTTTAATAAAGTATAATATTGGAAGTGGCTCAGGTCTTGAGCAGATGCAGGCAAAGATCTATCTTAACAGCGACTCCTCATCTCTGCTTCAGGCTACCGAAAATATAAAGAACGCATACATTGAACTCTTTAAACTAATGAACATACCATTAGATTCAAAATATGCAATAAAGGATACAATTATATCCGAGCCACAACTTGATGTAGCCCATCTTCTAAGTAATGCAGACAAAAATAACACAACTCTTTTAGCCCTGAGGGCAGGAGAGGAGGTGGCAAGTCTGGATACCAGAATCGCAAAAGCATCACGCTATCCTGTTATTGATCTCTCTGCCGGATATAACTATAACTTTAACCAGAGTGGGTACTACCCATCCAGATATAATGAATCCAACGGCCTTAACTGGGGCTTTTCACTTTCTGTCCCAATATTTTCAGGTAACGAAATAAACAGAAGGGTGAAAAATGCAAAAATTCAGCAGGAGAATGCAAGACTCACTTATGAGCAGGAGAGGCAGGAGCTTATGAGTGAACTCCATCAACTTTATAATATATATCAATATCATTTAAGGATGATTGAGTTTGAAGAGGAGAACAGAGAGGCTGCACTTCTTAATCTTGAGGCAGCAAGAGAGAGATACAGACTTGGGTCACTATCCGGAATTGAGTTCAGAGATATCCAGCTCTCATATCTCAACTCTGCAGACAGAAGATTAAACGCAATTTATCAGGCTAAAATTTCTGAAATTACTCTTCACTTGATGGCCGGTGAACTGTTTAATTAGATTGTTGTTGTTCAGTGAAACATTTTCACTGACAATAACAATTCTATGAAAAAGGCGTATATCTGTTTTTTAACTATATTAATATCAACTTTCTCATTTTTACCTACTCTGGCTGAAGAGTCTGCATCAGATTATTCTATCAGGGGGGTGGTTATAGATAAATTCTCCAGAGAACCGGTATCATTTGCTACTGTCTCTGTATTTCAGGGGACAAAATTTGCAATCACTGATTCCCTGGGAAGATTTTCAATTGAGGGGCTTCCTGCAGGGGCATACAGGCTTAAGGTTGATCTTTTAGGATACAACCAATTTATAACAGAAGAGATGATGCTATCAATAAAGGGCTCATTTCTCAATATTGAGCTGGAAGAGGAGAGCGTGCTACTTGCCGCTGCAACAGTTAAGCCAAAGGCAAATCCCTTCAGAAGGATACCGGAGACCCCTCTCTCTCAGCGAACAATAGGTGTGCAGGAGATTGAGAGAAATCCCGGTGCAAACCGTGATATATCCCGGGTAGTTGCCTCTCTTCCCGGTGTGGCAAATGTTGTAGGGGGAGGTTTTCGCAATGATATTCTTGTAAGAGGCGGTGGCCCTGCAGAAAATAAGTACTTCCTCGACGGGATAGAGGTCCCTTCAATAAACCATTTCAGTACTCAGGGCTCTTCAGGGGGACCTGTCGGGATAATTGATGCCGATTTTATCCGTGAAGTTGATTTTTATGGTGGTTCATTCCCTGTAGCCAGGGGTGGTGCAATTAGTTCCGTACTGGATTTTAAACTAAAGGAGGGAGATCCGCTTAACAATACATATAAGTTTACGGTAGGTGCATCAGAGGCCGGATTCGGCTCAAATGGGCACCTTACAAAAAGGACAAGCTATCTTGCTTCAGTAAGGGTCTCTTATTTGCAATTTCTCTTCAGAGCTATAAACCTTCCATTTTTGCCCACTTTTACAGATATGCAGGTTAAACTTAAGACCCGCTTTGACAACAAGCACGAACTTACCTTTATTGCTTTAGGTGGTCTGGATGATATGACACTTAATGATGATACCGGAGGTAAGGAGTCAAATGAGTATATACTGGCCTATCTTCCGGTTATTCAGCAGGAGGTTCTTACAACAGGGCTGGTTTACAGATACTACTACGGATCAAATAACTTAAGCCTCTTTCTCAGTCAGAGCTATCTGAACAACAGAAACACCAAATATGCAGGAAATGATGACTCATCCGAGGATAATCTATCCCTGAAATACAGATCTGTAGAGCAAGAGACAAAATTCAGAGCAGAAAATCTTGTCAGGTTTGGGGATTTCAGGGTTATTACCGGTGTGGGGCTTGAGCTTCCCCTTTACTCAAATAGCACTTTTCAGAGAATTTTCCTTCAGAATCCAGTCACTGTAGATTACAATAGTGATCTTAGTTTTTTAAAGTATGCTGTATTTACAAATGCAAACTATACCTCTCCGGATAAAAGATTTACTGCAAATCTGGGTATCCGCTTTGATGGAAATTCCTATTCTGACAAGATGGCAAATCTCTTCAGGCAATTTTCTCCAAGGTTATCACTCTCATATGAACTTCTAAGTGATTTTTATCTGAATGCAGGGGTAGGCAGATATTATCAGCTCCCACCATACACAGCACTTGGATACAGAGATCTTCAAGGAAATCTTGTAAATAAGGAGCTTGAATATATAGGGTCAGATCAAATATCTGCCGGAGTAGATTATAGAAATTCAAATGGTGTTCAGCTGGCTGCCGAACTCTTTTACAGAAATAATTTCAATGGTATGTGGTCTGTAAGGGATTCAATTCCTGTTGAAGGGAAAGGAATCAACTACGGAGTCTCCGGAAATGAAGAGATTACATCTACTTTAAAAAGCAGATCTTACGGAGTTGAATTCTCTGCCAGATGGTTTCTTGCAGACAAGTTTAACCTTCTTGGGTCCCTAACCATTTTCAGGAGTGAGTATAACACTCCGGATAATAATTGGATAGCAAGAACCTGGAATAACAAGAGATTGCTTACCCTGTCAGCAGGGTACAAGTTTCCTAAGAACTACTTTGCAGGGGTGAAGTACAGGTACTCCGGAGGAGCTCCTTATACTCCTCTTGATGAGTATAAATCCTCTCTTGTTAATGCCTGGGACGCATCCGGGAGGGCATATCCAAATTACGCTCTTTATAATTCGCAGTATCTGGGGATATTCAACCAGCTTGATATCAGGGTAGATAAAGAATTTTATTTTAACAAATTTGCATTGAAAGTTTATCTTGATGTTCAGAATGTAACGAACTTTGACTACAAGTCAGGAGATGTTCTGGTTAGTACCGGAAGGATTGTAAATCCGGAAGTTCCCAGAGGAGAGCAGAGGTATGAGATGAAAAGAATATCCCTCACAGAGGGGACAATTTTGCCATCAATAGGAATTACGGTAGAATTCTAAGATCAAATAGATTTCTCTCCGGCCAGTTTGTGATTTTATTGAGCCCGTTTTTAACAAGATTGTCAATCTGTCTTGGAAAGCGGGCTCCTTTCCAAGAGCTTGTATTGGTAATAAGTACCCAGGAGACACCGTTTTTCTGGTATTTTAAAAGGGCACTGGATCCGGAGAGTGTTCCTGTTCTTGACCACTCGCCTGAAGAGGTTACCTTTGCCCAGCCAACAGGGAGTATCTGAAGAGTACTGGATGTCATAATACCGATACTCTGATTAGAGATGATATCTGCAACACCCCCCTTCCCATCAATGGATGCAACAAAAAGAAGAATCTCTGAGGGTGATGCGACCCAGGCTCCTGCCCCCTGAAGGGCTTTTATATTATTCCCTCCGTAACAACGCTGAACCATCCGTCCACTTCCGTCAAAAGCCTCAACCAGCGGTTCATTTGAGGGTTCGTAATATCTTACTTCGTTCTGGAATTTCTCTGTATAGAGATTGTTTGCAATATGCATATCTGAAATGCCTGCAGGTTTAAGGATCATCTCCTTTATATACTCTTCATAACTCATCCCTGTGACCTCTTCAATAACTCTTGAAAGGATGACATAACCAAGGTTTGAGTATCTGGTACCATTGCCCGGTGCAAATCCCAGCCTTCCGGAGGCACAGTATTTAATAATCTGATCGTTATCCGGGATTGTGTCCATCTTCAATCTTGAAGACATCAGGGTTGTGTTAAACATAGGGTCACCTCCCCTGAGAGTAAAACCGCCTCTGTGTCTGAGCAGATGTTCAATTGTAATATTTCTTACTCTTGGGTCCTTGATCTCCTCATCTGAAGGGAAGGGGAGAATACCCTCTTTTCCAAAAACCTTACTGTCAAGCGATAAAAGAGAATCTTCAGCAAGCTTCATAATACCCGCTGCTGTAATCAGCTTTGAGAGTGACGCAATCCTAAGAATATGCCCGGGCTCCATTTTTATACCTGCCTGCTCATCGGCCCATCCGTACCCTTTTGAATATATCAGCTTTTCATCCTTCATTACAGCAAGAGAGGCCCCTTTAATCTGCCATTGCCTCATAAACTTCTCTATCTGAGAATCCAGTTTTTTTGTCTCTTCTAGTTGGTTAAGATTGTTGCTTATAAGTAAATTGAGTGAGAGCTCCTGTGGCTCTTCATTAATCTCTTCAGTGCTCTCTTTTATGCTTTTTATTCCTGCTGAAACTGAAATAACGGCAACTACTGCAGCGGCCAGTACAAGAAGTTTAAGTCTGTTGCCTTTTCTGGATCTTTTCATTCCTCAAAAATATAAAATTATTTCGTGAGCTTTGAGAATCTTCTTATGAAAAGTATTGATGCTACCAGCAATCCAAAAGCAAATCCTGACATAAGTCCTGCTTCGCCAAGCTTTAATACAAATCCACCAATGTATGCAACGGGCAGTGATATAAATAGATATGAGAAGATGGCAAGGAACATCGGTTTTTTTGTATCTGTCAGTCCTCTCAGGGCTCCCAGAGCGGTGACCTGGAGGCCGTCAAATAGTTCAAAAAGAGCTACTACATAGAAAATTTTAACAGCGATTGCTGTAACCTCTTTGTCGGATGTAAAAAGCAGTGCAATAGATTCTCCAAAAAGGAGAAATATGAGTGCAGCTGTACCCATAATAATTGTTGAGAGCTTTATCCCTGTGAAACCTCTGGTTCTGGCTTCTGAAAGGTTTCCTTTTCCTGCAGAGTGGCTAACCAGAATAGTTGAGGCTGCAGCTACTCCGTTTGCTATCATAAATGTGAAATTTATCATTGTCTGAACAATCTGATTGGCTGCCAGAGATTTTGTTCCCATCCACCCCATCATAAATGTGATTGCGCTTAAAGAGAAAAACTCAATAACCATTTGTCCTGATATAGGAAGACCAATTTTTATAAGATGAAGGTGCTCTTTTACTGAAAAGTGAGCTATCCGGAACATGTTCAAGAATCTTCTGTACCCCTCTTTTTTATTTATTAAAACGAGTAGCATAACAGGCATAAGAAGTCTTGAGATTAGTGTCGCCAGACCGGCTCCGTCAATTCCCATCACCGGGAAGCCGAGTTTTCCGTAAATGAGCAAATAGTTGAGAAATATATTTATAAGATTGGCAATAAGTGTGATATACATCGATATGTGAGTATTTCCAATCCCCTCCAGAAACTGTTTGCCTGTAAGAAAGATCATCATTGGAATCAGTGAGATTGATACCATAATATAGTACTCATTCATAAGGGAGGTTACCTCTTCCGGCTGTCCCAGGAGGGGCAGCAGAGGTATTAGAGCAAAGAGAATTGCAACAAGCAATAATGAGAAGAACAGATTTAAGGAGAGTGAGTTTTGGAAATACCCTGACACTCTGCGGAACTCGCTTCTTGCCCAGTGCATACCTGCGACAGGAGTAAGTCCTATGGTAAGGCCGAGACCTATTACCATAATGTTGGTGATTACCGCTCCGGCAAAGGATACAGCTGCCAGTGGTGCTGCTCCGGTTCTCCCCACCATTACGCTATCTGCAATTTGTACGACAGATTGCCCTGCCAGAGATAAAATCACAGGAGCCGCTATTCTAAAATTCTCTCTATAGTTATTTGTCACAGAATCCTTATTATTAGTAATGAAATGTTTGAAAAAGGTCACAAATTCCTCTAAAAAAAGTTAAAATTGTTATAATTATTAAAAAATGTTTTTATATTTGTATTACAAAAGTGGTTGCAAAAGTCACTGCGATGGCAGACCTGGAAAATTGGGGGTTAGTTTTCCTTGTCTGCCATCATTCTTTTTTATCCATATTTTTATAACTTTGGATTGTGCAAATATACCTCTATGTTTAAAGATATTGTAACACTTCTTCCCTTTTTTGTTTGTTTCTTCTGGACTGCTGTCCTTCTGACAGATATAAAAAAAAGTAAGTTCCCCATTAGAATCCTTACGATTTTTATGACTGTGTCAACAGTCCTCTATTTTTCTCATGCAGTCTATTTTTACGGCTATATTCAGGCATACTCCGTTATTGATCCTCTGTACACTCTTGCTTCACTATCGGTATATCCCATTTTCTACATTTATATTAAATCTCTGTCAGACGAACCAAAGCTCTCTATTGGAAATCTCTATCTATTTCTCCCTGCAATAGCAGGATCTCTGTTATCTCTGATTGCGCATCTCTTTTTTGAGCAGTTTGTAGATGTTGCAGGCAAGCTTAGCAGAGTGATTTTTGTTGTACAGGTTCCAATGTGTGTAATATATGGTGGAAGTCATATCAGAAACTATCATAAAAAGATAAGAGAGTTCTACTCTTCAACAGAGGGAAGGGAGCTGGGATGGCTAAACAGAATGCTATTCCTCCTCTTTTTTACAGGTGTGATTTCTGTGCTCGCCGGAATACTCGGAAGAGAGTACTTTGATGATAATCCTGTTGTACTCATGATTCCATCACTTCTGTTTTCAACGATGCTCTTTTATATCGGTTACACAGGCTATATCCATAAATTTTCTGTGGTTGATTTTAATTTTGATAATATTGACAAGGGATCTAATGGAGACGTGAAGGATACTCACCATGGAATTCAGGATAAAACCAGAGATAAACTGCAAAGTGATATTGTTGATCTTTTTGAGAAAAAGCAGTTTTTTAAAAGAACTGATTTACGGATTACCGATGTTTCATCAGAGCTTGGAACAAACAGATCATATGTTTCTGCTGTTGTAAATACTATTTACAATTCTAATTTTACAGATTTTGTAAATCATTACAGAGTAGAATATGCAAAGAAACTGTTAAAGGCAGAAGAAAACCATATCCTGGATTATATTGCTGAGGAGTCCGGATTTGCTTCAGTAAACTCTCTTTTACGCGCCTTTAGAAAGGAGACAGGTACAACTCCGGGTCAATTCAGAAAAATGCAGTGAATCAGTTAATTTGCGAGATTCATTGAGATAGATTTTAGAATCTCTCTCTCCTCTTTGTTGTAAAGGATTATTTCCCAAAGAGGTTTCAGATGGTCGTTAAAGATAATCAGCAGAGCAATAAAGATTACTACTGCAAGAATAATAATCATCCATTTTAAAGCACTCTTTTGTATTTTAAAATTTGAGGCTCTCCTTTCTGAGGAGAGTTTTTTAATTATCTCCTCTTCTGAAAATATTTTAAGCCTTCTCGATTTGAGATGCTCAACAGAGCCCTCTTTTTCCAGAATCTTTAATTTGATTGGCTCAAGTCCAAATGAGTCTTTGCTTATGAAAAGGTCTTGATCTACAACAAAAGAGGTAGTTCCTCTCTCGTTGATTCTCAGATATCCAAGTTCAGGAAAATCAACCCTCTTTTTAATATCAAGCTCTGTGTTAACATAGGCAAGAAAAAGTTCAAGTTCAATTTTAGCCTTTTCAGGTTTTAACCCACTTTTTTGAGAGTACCTCTCTTCCAGTAGTCCATCATTCCATGTCTCTTTACTTCTGAATAAGACTCTTCTGAAGGGGGGGTGAATAGTAGTAGCCTTGTCTGAAAAAACCGAAGGTGCCGGCTCCACAATAAAGCTACCCATCCCCGGCAGAGAGACTCTGTCGTTTTCAATAATCAGTTCTTTGATAAGCTCAGAAATCAGTTGAATATCCATAAAGCCTTTTAAGTATTCACAAAGTTAAAAAAAATTGCTTTAAAGATTTGGACTTTTATAAAATTCCACTTACATTTGCACTCCCAAAACGGGTCAAAAATTCCTCGTTAGCTCAGTTGGTTAGAGCACCTGACTGTTAATCAGGGGGTCCTAGGTTCAAGTCCTAGACGAGGAGCTTAAAA
>JAGPLK010000036.1 GCA_018053445.1 Bacteroidales bacterium
GCAAGAGAGGTCTGGTAGAAATAGTCACTGTAACCATGTATGTAAAGAATGGCCCGTTCATTGTTAATACTCTCTCTCTTTCTCACAAGGGTTGCAACAGGCACACCGTCAAAATCCTTATTAAGAATAATATGTTTAAACTCCCACTCTTCCCCCAGGTAATCAATATTCCAGTTTTTACTATCGATAATCAGTGTGGAATTAAAATCAGGAGTCTCCAGCATCTCCCGGTCATTACAGGAGTAAAAGAAAAATATAACCAGAGCTAAAAGGATAAATGATTTTTTCATATAGGCTCAGTGTGGATATTAATATGCGTTCCTCTGCCAAAGCGCTCTTTTATTGAAAGTTCTAGTTCGGTGGCAATATCGTGAGATCTGACAAAAGTAATATTTTTGTCAAGTTTTATATGCACATCTATAGCATAGATAGTTCCCACTTTTCTGGTCTTTAGGTGGTGGAATTTTACTATATCGGGGTGACTATTAATCAAAGACTCAATCTCTTCAATAATTTCACCCGGAAGAGAGGCCTCAAGGAGCTCTTTTATGCTTGGCATTCCAAGGTCGTAAGCAACCTTTATTATAAAGAAACTAACCACTATACCCGCAATGGGGTCTAGTATTCTCCAGGATTCTCCAAGAAATATGGCACCAGAAATTCCAAGCGCAGTACCAATTGATGAAAAGGCATCTGACCTGTGGTGCCACCCGTTAGCAATGACTGCAGGACTGTTTATTCTCTTACCAACAATTATAGTGTACCTGTACAGTGCCTCTTTGGAAATGATTGATACCAAAGCAGCCCACAGAGCAACCATTCCCGGCTCTTTTAGCTCACCACCATTAATGTACTCAATTATCTTTTCCAGACCGTTGACAAAAATACCTATTCCTACTCCAGCAAGGGCAAGTGAGATAATTAGTGTTGCAAATGTTTCAAATTTTCCATGACCATATTTGTGATTATCATCACTCTCTTTTCCTGATATATTTAAAAAAGCAATAACAACAATATCAGTTGCAAAATCTGAAAGAGAATGAACACCATCAGCCAGCATGGCAGAGCTCTTTCCTGCAATACCGGCAGTAATTTTAGCAATTGTGAGTATAAGGTTTACAAAGAACCCCGCTAAAGTAACCCTCTTAGCCTCTTTTCCCCTGTTATCCATTTAATAAATTGTTAATAACAAACAATTAATAAAGTTAAGTGTTATTTTTGCAAACACCCAAACAGAGCATATGTTTTTCATTATAGTTTTTTCTACATTTTTTGCCCTTTCGTCATATGTATTCATAAGAGGCTTTCAAGCCCTTCCACCATTTGCAATAGTAAAAATAATCTATTCAATATTGTTTATATCTGGATTTGTCTCCTTTTTTCTACGGATGTATTTTGGCGATAAAATTGACGAGCGTTATGCTGTACCTCTTTCTGAAGTGGGTTTTACATTTATTATAGCGCTTGTCTATTTTGCAATATTTGCTCTTGGGTTTGATATTTTGCGCATACTTAACCACTTCTTCAGCATATTTCCTGAGATTGTAACATCAAACTGGACTTTCGTAAAGCAGGGTGCACTTGCACTCTCAGTAATCTCGGTCATGATATTGTTAATTGTTGGAAGCATTAATTTCAACAACCCTGTAGTAACAACATACCAGATTAATACTGAGAAAAACCTTCCCGGAGGGGAGCTTAAACTAGTCCTGGTCAGTGATATTCATTTAAGTACAAGTATAAACTCTAAGCACCTTAAAAAATATGTAAAACTCATTAACGATCAGAGAGGGGATGCTGTTTTTCTTGCTGGTGACATAGCTGACAGAGATGTACGCCCGTTAATTGATCAGAAAATGGGAGAAGAGCTGGCTAAGCTATCTGCGCCAATGGGAGTTTTTGCAATTACAGGAAACCACGAATTTTACGGAGGAGACAAAGATGAGATATATAAAATATTAAGAGAGGCAGGGATAAATGTGCTGATTGATTCTCTGTTTATCTCCCCGCATGGTTTTGCTGTTGCCGGAAGAGATGATCTTACCAACCACAGAAGAGCACCTCTTGATTCAATATTAAAAGATCTAGAGAGAGAGATCCCCGTTATCTTAATGGATCATCAGCCAAAAACGCTGGATGATGCTGTTAAAAACCAGATAGATCTTCAATTTTCAGGGCATACTCACAGAGGACAGTTCTGGCCGGGAAACCTTATCACGGAGGCAATGTTTGATTTGGCATATGGCCATGCAAGGAGAGGGGATACAGATTTTATAGTAACCTCCGGACTTGGCCTTTGGGGGCCAAAGTACAGAATAGGTACAAAATCAGAAGTTGTTGTTATTGAGTGGAAACAGCTACCAACTTCCACCGGCACCACCGCCTCCAAATCCACCCCCGCCGAATCCTCCAAATCCGCCACCGCCGAATCCACCACCACCGAAACCTCCACCTCCAAATCCACCGGACCTGCCACCACGGCTACCAGATAGCATAGATCCCAATATAAGAAGTTCGGCAAGTCCCGGCCCTCTCTTTCCGCCACCACCAAAGTTGCCTCCACCGCCTTTTTTTGAGATTGCGGATATAATAGTTACAATGATTATAAACATTATTACCAGTACTGCTGCACCCAATCCGCCAAGATCTTCGGTGTCTGAAGCATACTTATCAGAGGAGTACTCTCCGGCAGCAATAGGCATAATAACATTCAGTGCAGCTACAACACCTCCAAAATAGTCATCCTCAGCAAAACGAGGTATCATCTCTCTCTCAATAATCCTTTTGCAAATTGCATCCGGAAGAGCCCCCTCCAGGCCGTAACCTGTGGCAATAAATGCCTCCCCTCTTTCATTCCCTCTTTTTGGTTTAATTAAGATAACCACTCCATTATCAAACTCGGACTGTCCCACTTTCCACTCGGCACCAATCTGGTAGGCAAACTGCGCTTTGTCCATACCCTCAAGAGAGTTAACAGTAACAACTACAATCTGGTTTGAGGTGCTGTCAGAAAAGGCCACAAGTGCTCTTTCAATCCTCTCTGCATCATTTTGTGAAAAGATTGATGCAAAATCGTTTACCAGTCTGGGAGGTGCCGGCTTTGCAGGTATCTGTGCAAATAACACAGATGTGAAAAGAAGCAGTGCAGTAAAAGCTAATCCTCTAGTCACCAAAAGAGATTTCATTACTCTGTTCATCTGTGTCGTCTGATTTAATTGGGAAGAAGACTTTTAATTTTTCTCCCGCGAGTTCAATTGTTTTACATAGACCTTGGGCAGTGTTGCCTGATTTCAGGTTTTCACCAAGCAGATTAAGGGCATCCTGCCAGAAATTCTCAGGCACAACTTTATTAATGCCATCGTCTCCAATAATTGAAAATTTACGGGTTTTCCAGGCAATATAGATTAAGACTCCGTTTCTCTCTTTGGTTTTATACATCTTGAGCTTATTGAAAACATAAACTGCCCTGGCAACAGGATCGCCCGGGCAGTTGCTTTCTATGTGAACCCTTATCTCTCCGGAGGTGTTCAGCTCTGCAGATTCTATGGCTTTAACAATAGTTGCCTGATCTGCTTTGGAAATGAAGGGATTTGTTCCCACGGTTAAAACTCAACTTTAGGTGCTGTCTCTGCTCCTTCAGCCGCTTCAAAATATGCTTTGCGCTCAAATCCAAAAATTCCTGAAAGAATATTCTTTGGAAACTGTCTGATATATGTATTGTAAGCTCTGGCTGTTTCGTTAAATTTCTGTCTCTCTACAGTAATTCTGTTTTCTGAACCTTCAAGTTGTGCCTGAAGTTCCAGGAAATTCTGATTGGCTTTAAGATCAGGATAGCGCTCAACAACAACCATCAATCTTTGTAATGCACTGCCAAGCTCTCCCTGTGCAGCCTGAAACTGCTTCATACTCTCTTCAGTCATGTTGGCAGGATCTATTGTTGTCTGGGTTGCCTTTGCGCGAGCATTTACAACACCCTCAAGAGTCTCTTGCTCATGAGCTGCATAACCTTTCACAGTAGCTACCAGATTTGGAATAAGATCTGCCCTTCTTTGATATACATTCTCCACCTGAGCCCAGGCAGAGGTAACCCCCTCCTCTTTTGTAACCATAGAGTTGTAGGAGTTTTTAGCCCAAAGGAACACAAGCAGTACCGCTCCGAGCACTACCAGAAGTGTAATCAAACCTTTTGAAAGTTTCATAATTTGTCAGATGTTAATTTATTCTTGTTTATTATTTGGCAGAAGCATCTCTTACGCAGCGGACAGATGCCCCAAATGTGCTTTTGCTTGCAAAATTGTAAGGGAAATCCGGACTGTCAAAATATATGAATCGGTAGAACCCGTTGTTGTTGTCCTTTTGATCCGCTGACCACCAGGTTGCATACTCACCCCTGTTAAGGAATGTTCTGTAGCTTCCGGTAGAGTTCCCTGCAGGAATTGCATTCCATCCAAATTGATTTAAATATTGGAAGTTAGGACTGTATTTCCACATATTAACAGAGTTTATAGTTGCCTTTGCAGAGATTTTTGATCCAATGCCGGCCCACTTTCCGTCAAACGCCAATGCTGCTCCTCCATTTAACTCTTTTGCAAGATTCTCCCAATCCTTGTTGTCAGGTAATCTCCACCCCTCAGGGCAGGCAGTTTTTGCCTCCTCCCATGTATAAAGTCTGCCATACATCTCTCCCAGTGCCTCAACTAAAAGATATGGTTTCCCGGATCCCTTCCAGTTCAGGTTAAAGGTAAACCAGTCTAATGTCCCAATTGTTGCATAGTTGTATTGGGCTCCATCTCTATTGTCTTCGAACAATTTGTCACTTCTGACAACACCGCCAAAGCTGCTGTCCGCGTTGGGATTAACTACCGTGGTGTTGAAGGACTGAGTTTTGGTTGAGTACCTGGGGTGAGTAATATACAAAGATATTGTATAGTCACCCGGTTTAACAGGAGCTTTAATAATGATTTCACTGCCAAACAGAGAGTCAACACTAAAACCTTTAGTGAACCACTTGTATGTAAGGCTGTCAACTGGTTTGGAAATCCCTTCGGCCTTAATATCAAGGTCCTGCCCGGCAATCAGGTAGGTAGGAATATTCGCCACGAGAGCCCCCTCCATATACAATTTGGTATCCTCCTCTTCATCCTTTTTACAGGCGAAGGCAAGAATGAGCATCAGTGATAAAGATGCAAGTCTTAGCCATTTATTTTCTGTCATAATGTTGTCTAGTGCTTATATAACTCACAAAGATATGTTTTTTTATTCTAAATTTGTGCCAAACACTTCGTCACCAATGATTTTTTCAAAACAGAACCTGACTATTTTTATGCTGGTGGTATCAACAGCCATTGCAGCAGTATCTTGCAATGGAGTCAGTAATTACAGAACCATTGACGGATTCACTCAGGGTACAACCTTTCATATTGTTTACTCCGGCAAAGGAGACTCTCTGAATTCAGCAGTAGACTCAATTCTTTTGAAGATTGATAACTCTCTCTCAGTTTACAACGACTCCTCTCTCATAACAGCTGTAAACCAGAATTTGGATGTATATGTCGATACTCTTTTTGAGAATGTATTTAAGAGATCTGTAGATATATGGAGGGAGAGCGACGGAGCTTTTGACATATCAGCGGCGCCATATTTTGAGGTATGGGGATTTGGCAAGGGGGAGAAAAGAGAGGTTACTCCCCAGATGATTGACAGCATAAAGGCCTTTGTGGGGATGGACAAGGTGGCACTAAGTGAGGGTAAAGTAGTAAAATCAGATAATCGTTTAACTCTTAATGTCAATGCAATTGCTCAGGGTTACACTGCAGATGTTATAGCTTATGAGTTTGACAGAAGAGGTATCGATAATTACCTGGTTGAGGTAGGCGGAGAGATATTTTGTAAAGGAGTAAATCCATCCGGGAAGAGGTGGAGTGTTGGAATTGACAGACCTGAGGAGGGTAATATGATTCAGGGTGGAGATATTCAGACAGTGATCCTGCTCTCGGGGAGAGGCCTTGCGACCTCAGGAAACTACAGGAAATTTATTGAGGAGAACGGAGTAAAATACTCACATACAATAAACCCTGCCACTGGCCGGCCTGTTAAGCATAATCTGCTTAGCGCAACAGTGATTGCCTCTGATGCGATGACTGCTGATGCATACGCAACCTGGTTCATGGTTGTTGGTCTTGACAGAGCAGTAGAGATTATTGAATCAAGAGATGATATTGATGCTTTGTTAATTTATGATAAGGATGGAGAGTTTAAACTTTACCAATCAAAAGGTCTTGAAATAAACAAATAGATTATGAGCGATAAAATTTCCAGAAGAGGATTTATAAAATCATCACTGTTTGCCGGAGCGGCGCTGGGACTGGGTTTTAGTGATATTACAAAACTAAGGGCAAACAACCGTTTTGATACTATAATCAGAAACGGATTAATTTACAACGGAGAGCTCAGAGCTCCTGTTAAAGGAGATATCGCAATAAAGAACGGAAGGATTTCTGCTTTGGGAGATTTGGGCACAAGTGCAGATAAGGTAATTGATGCCGGAGGAAATGTTATCTCCCCGGGATTCATAGATATTCATACCCATACAGATGCCAACATGATGGAGGCCCCTTTGGGAGACAGCAAAATCTACCAGGGAGTAACCCTTGATATAGGAGGTAATTGCGGGGACTCTCCATTCCCTTCATCCAGATGGGAAAATAAAGAGGCGTTTTTTGCCGATTATGCTCGTCAGAGCAGAGGGATTAACTACGGGACCCTGATTGGTCAGGGCACTGTCCGGGGTCGCTTTGTCGGAGATAACGACACGCCCGCTACGGCAGATCAGATTAAAGCAATGGTCTCTTATGTGGAGAGCCAGATGGAGATGGGGGCTGCCGGTATATCCTGCGGACTTGAATATGTCCCGGGATCTTATGCTCCGGAGGCTGAGATTGCTGAGCTGTGTAAAGCTGTTGCAAGACACAACGGCCTTTTTGCAATTCATATGAGAAATGAGGATGACAGGGTAGAGATTGCTCTCGCAGAGGCAATCAGAATTGCAAAAGCCTCAGGGGTGAGGCTCCAGGTCTCACATTTAAAAGCGCAGAATGCAGCCAACTGGCACAAAGCTCCGATGCTCTTAAAGATGATTGAGGATGCTAAGTCCTCAGGAGTGGATATAGCGTTTGACAGATATCCATATATAGCTTTCTCTACGGGGATGTCCACCTTTATTCCTCTTGCAGAGAGACAGGGAACCACAGATGAGATTCTCAAAAGACTTGAATCTCCTGCCATATCTAATAAAATTGGAGAGTACGCCAGATCAAGGTTTGAAAGATTGGGAGGGCCTCAGAATATAGTTATAACCTCTTGCAGGCAGGAGGCTAACAAGAGGTACATAGGGATGAATGTGGCAGATGCCTCGGAGCTCGCCGGTCTGGAGGCTTGGGAATTTGTAAGGAGATTGCTTGTAGAGGAGAGGATAAGTGTGGATATAATCGGCTTTGCCATGAGAGAGGAGAATGTGTCAATGTTCCTGTCGCACCCTCTTGGTATGCCGGCTTCAGACGGAAGCGTATATTCGCCATATGGAAAACTTGGTGAATCGATGCCACATCCGCGCTCTTACGGAACAATGCCGAGATTCTTCGGTAAATATGTCAGAGAGCAGAAACTCATGAATATGGAGACAGCTGTTCATAAGGTAACCGCGTTGCCAGCTTCAAGACTGGCCCTTAAAGAGAGAGGACTTCTGGTCCCCGGATACCATGCTGACATTGTTGTTTTTAATCCGGATACAATTATGGATAAAGCAACATTTGCAAATCCTCATCAGTTCCCTGACGGGATTGAGTATGTTTTTGTAAATGGAGTATTAACACTGGCTAATGGCAAAGGTACAGGAGCTCTGGGCGGAGTGTTACTTTAAGAGTTAATCTCCTCCTCGTGTTTGTCGAATGCCTGTACAATCTTTGTTACAAGCTTGTGCCTTACGATATCCTCCCTTGTAAAGTCTATACGGCAAACCCCTTTAATCTTTCCCAGAAGCTCAGCCCCTTTAAGAAGGCCTGAGTCACTCTTTTTTGGAAGATCAATCTGAGTAGCGTCACCGGTTACTATAAACTTAGAGTTGCCTCCCATTCTGGTCAGAAACATTTTTAGCTGCCCGAATGTTGTGTTTTGAGCCTCGTCGAGTATAACAAAAGCGCTCTCTAAGGTTCTTCCCCTCATATATGCAAGAGGGGCAATCTGAATAATCCCATCCTCCATAAGCATCTCCAGTTTTTTTGGAGGAAGCATATCCCTTAAAGCATCGTATAAAGGCTGAAGGTAGGGGTCCAGCTTCTCCCTAAGATCACCCGGCAGAAAGCCGAGTCTCTCTCCTGCCTCAACAGCAGGTCTGGTAAGGATTAGTTTTTTGACCTCCTTGTTTTTTAATGCTCTTACTGCCAGGGCTATGGCGGTGTATGTCTTTCCCGTTCCGGCAGGACCAATTGCAAAAATAAGGTCGTTTTTGTAATAACTCTCAACCAGCTTTCTCTGATTTTTTGTCCGTGCCCTTATAATTCTCCCTTCGTTGCCAAAGACAATAACATCCTTATCATCATCCTGGACAGCTGACTTATCCAAATGAGATGACTCAAAAAGAGAATTTATATCGTCCTCTGTGAGCCTTGTCCTCTTCATCCTCATCTCAGTAAGGAGAGAGATTTTGCTTTCAAAATTCTTAACATCAGCCGCGCTTCCCTTGAGTAATATTTCTGACCCCCTTGCAACAACAAGCATCTTTGGAAAGTAACTCCTGAGCAAATCAAGCAGTCTGTTATTTATACCATAAATGTCTACTGGATCTATCTCCTCAATAATTATTCTTTTTTCTGTCATCTTTAAGTCTGCTATATTCATTTTTCATTTTAAACCACTCCTCTCTTTTTTTGAACAGGTGAGGAGAGTCAATATACTCTTCAACCGGCAGTATCGTGAAATTCTTCTCAAGAGCACCAGGTCTGGATGTCCAGATTAACTCCCAGTCAGGCTCGGCTAACCTCGTTACTCCTCCCAGCTCCCTTATTATCTTCAATGTAAATAACATCCCTGTTCTTGTAAAAGGGGCGGTCATATTCGAGATTGCATTCCCAAGTGAGTAGGCTGTGATTCTCTTTACCTCTCCTGAGAGCTCTCTCTCTACATCAACCTCCTGCACAACATGCGGATGAGAACCAATAACAATATCAACCCCATTTCTGTTGAAGAAATTTTTCCATTTTCGCTGGCTGGAGGATGAGGTTAGTTTGTATTCAGTACCCCAGTGGATACAGGCAATAATAAAATGGACATCATTTTTTTGAGCTTTAAGGATATCCTCCTTTATCCTTGCAGAATCCAGTAAATTAACCACATATGGTTGAGGAACAGGAATTCCGTTTGTGCCGTAAGTATAATTGAGAATGGCAAGTTTTACACCTTTCAGATTCACGAAGAGAGGATAGAGATCCTCTCTCTCTCTCTGGTCTCTGTATGCACCTGCGTAAGGGATTCTTAAAGTGTTATATGCCGATATAGTTCCCTCAATACCTTTGCCCCCTTTGTCACAAATATGGTTGTTGGCAGATAGAAAAATATCTATTCCTCCATATTTTCCTGCCTCCAGCAGAGAGGTGGGTGAATTGAAAACAGGATAACCTGAGTATGGTGGCGGAGCAAAAGTAGTCTCCATATTGGCTACTCTGAGATCGGCCTTATCAAACCTGCCCTTAAGATGGCTGAAATATGCTGAGTAGTCATAGGATTCAGGATCAGCAGGATTGGCTCCAGTCCTTTTTGCCGCATCCATCTGAGTCTGATGTTGCATAATATCTCCCAGAAAAATAATTTTAAGGGTATCACTCCTCCAAAAAAGAGAGTTTAATAATATTAAGGCATACAGAAGCATCTTTAATTAACCTGGGTAATTATTATGTTCTTCTCACCCAATCTTACAGAGAGCCAGCTCTCCAGCTTTTTTATATCAGAATCAGAGAGCGGTTCTTTCCAGGTTGCCATTACCATTATTTTATCGCTTGCATTGAAATCAGACAAATTAACACTGGCTCCACGAGCTATGGAGAAAAAAGTAAGCCCGGGATGCTGTGCCAGAATCTCCTCTGCAATTTGTCTGTATGGGATCTCTCTGCTCTTTATAGCGTTAAGCTCAGACTCCATTTTTCTCAACATCTCCTCTCTCTTCTGTATTTCAAGATCACTCCTCTCAAAAATGCTCTTTACAACACCAGCCTCATCAAGAGCATCAGCTGTAGCACTCTCTTTAATTGTAAGATATGCCCTTCCAATTCCGAATTTTTCAACAGAGGAGTAAAGCATCTCTTTCTGCCCCTCCCTGAGAGGCTCTCCGGCAATTGATAATTCAAGAGTAGAAGCACCCCCTGAGTGATTAATTTTATAATCATATATATAGCTGTTTTCAAGAGTCTTATTGTCATTGACAAACTGCTTTGCTGATACATTAAATGTGTTTTCCCTTATTACAACTACCGCTGTATAGATACTTGGAATTATCATGAGTACTGTTACAATACTGATAGTTCTTCTTACTCTCCTCTGTTTTACAGGATCTTCAAATTTTACAAGAGGGAAATGAAGGTATCTCACCATAATAAATGTAGCAAGCGCTATAAAGAGTGAGTTAATTGAGAACAGATATATTGCTCCTGCAAAGTAAGTAAGGTTCAAATTCGCAATACCATATCCGGCAGTACAGAGAGGAGGCATAAGAGCGGTTGCAATTGCAACTCCTGCTATTACTGTACCCTTCTCCTTCCTTGATCCCTCAACAATTCCGGCCAAACCACCAAAAAAAGCAATGAAGACATCATATATTGTTGGCCTTGTCCTTGCAAGGAGCTCTGTAGGCTCATCAAGACTCAGCGGAGATATTATGAAAAAAAGTGTAGATGCCATCAGGCTTATGACAACCATAATACCAAGATTCTTAAGGGAGCGCTTAAGAAGTAAAGAATCATTTATTCCCACTGCCATCCCGGTACCGATGATTGGTCCCATCAGTGGGGAGATAAGCATGGCACCAATAATAACAGGTGTGGAATTTACATTAAGCCCAACTGAGGCAACAATTACAGCAAATGCAAGAATCCAAACATTAGGTCCCTTAAAGTCAATATTTTTCTTAATACTCTCAATTGTTCCGGTAATATCTACCTGGTCTGCAAAGTTTGCAATCTCTTTTACCTGTTGATAAAATTTTGACATACTAGCTCTCGATTTTACTAATTCAAAGATACATTTAAATTTTCTCTTCTTCTTAATTTTGGTTACTTTTGTAAGATTACAAACCTTCTAAACCCTAGAAGATTATGAAAAAGCTTATCTCTCTCTTATTTGCAGCATCTCTGATTTTTACATTAACCGGTTGTGACTGGGTGCGTTCTACACTGGGAATGCCCACATCAGATGATCTTAAAGAATTCAGACAATTGGCAGAAGATACACAAAAAGTAAAACCTGAAACTCCAGCTCCTGACTCTATAACTCAGGATACTATAGTACCGGTGCAAAACATTCAAAAGAAAGAATATGCAGAGACTGCAGTACCTGTTGATGGTATGAGGTTTTTTGTTATAGCCGGTAGTTTTGAAGAGGAGAAGAACGCAGATAAAATGGCTGCATACCTTAGCGAAAGCGGATACAAACCTATACGATTAATATTTCGCAACGGATTCAATGTTGTAGCATCATCAGGACACAAGGAAATGGGTGAAGCTTACGCCTCTCTCCGGAACCTCCTTGAACTTGATTTTAGTCCTGAGGATATATGGATATACGATGCATTAAAACAAAAATTACATACAGAAATTAAATAGATGAAAACAACTGCTTTTACAGAAAAACACATTGCCTTGGGAGCCAAGATGGTTCCCTTTGCAGGCTATAACATGCCTGTCGAGTATATCGGAATTACAGAGGAGCACAACCATGTGAGAACCGGTGTGGGAGTATTTGATGTTTCACATATGGGAGAGATTTGGGTAAAGGGGCCAAATGCTCTTGCATTTGTTCAGTATACCACCTCAAATGATGTCTCTCTTCTTGTTCCGGGTAAGATTCAATATTCATGCTTCCCAAATGGTAAAGGGGGTATAGTGGATGATCTGCTTGTATATTGTATCGACAGTGAGACATACCTTCTTGTAGTAAATGCATCAAATATTGACAAGGATTATGCTCATCTTTCAGCTGTTGCTCCAAAATTCAATATTACTCCAGGCAGGGAGCTCTATAATGCATCTGATGAAATATGTCAGCTAGCTGTACAGGGTCCATTGGCACTCAAGGCTATGCAGAAAATTTGTGATCAAAGCGTTGAGGATATGGAGTACTACACCTTCAAAAAGTTAACTGTCGGTGGAATTAAAGAGGCAATTTTCTCAACTACAGGTTATACAGGTTCAGGCGGATGTGAAATTTATGTTTCAAATCAGGATGCAGACAAACTTTGGAAGGCAGTTTTTGAGGCAGGAGAGGAGTTTGGGATTATGCCTATAGGACTAGGTGCAAGAGATACTTTAAGGCTGGAGATGGGCTTCTGTCTGTATGGTAATGATATTGACGATACAACATCGCCTATTGAGGCAGGTCTTGGATGGATAACAAAATTCAGCGAGGCAAAGGGTGATTTTATTGATAAAGATTATATGCTTAAATTAAAAGCAGATGGTCTTAAGAGGAAGCTGGTTGGATTTGAACTTATTGACAGAGGGGTCCCAAGACACGGATACGAGGTTTGCAGCGCAGACGGCACGGTTATTGGTATTGTAACATCAGGAACAATGGGGCCTGCTGTTAAGAAGGCAATAGGGATGGCTTATGTTACCCCTGAATTCTCAAAAGCCGGATCTGATATTTATATCAAGGTGAGGGAGAAACTTCTCAAAGCCGCTGTTGTAAAGACACCTTTTTACAAACAAGGTTAAAGGATGAAAGTCAGGCATTTTGATTGGGCAGAGGAGCTTGAGTGCGCTGTTACAGTTTGCGATTCAGATGGAGTGGTTGTATACAGAAATTCAAAATCTGCAAAGACATTTGAAAAGTACGGAGAGCTGCTTGGTAAAAATCTGAGAGAGTGTCACGGAGAGAAGTCCTGGGAGATGATTCAGCGTATGCTTGCTTCAGGGGAGTCAAATTCATATACTATTCAAAAAGATGGTATAAAGAAGTTGATACACCAGACTCCCTGGAGAGTGGGTGGCAAAATCAAAGGTTTGGTTGAGTTTTCTATAGTGCTGCCCCCGGAGCTTCCTCATTTTATAAGATAAATATAAATAAATGGCAAAATTCAGATTTATACATAATAACATAAATGTCCTTGACCTGCAGAAGAGTCTTGATTTTTACAAAAAGGCCCTGGGTCTTGACGAAGTAAGAAGAATTACTCCTGAGGATGGATCTTTTATTATTGTCTATCTTTCAGATGGTCTCCCCGGAGGTCATCAGCTGGAGCTAACCTGGCTGAGGGATTGGGAGAGGCCCTATAATCTGGGAGATAATGAATTCCATCTTGCTTTCAGGACGGATAATTATGAAGAGGCTCATAAACTCCATCAGGAGATGGGATGTATCTGCTATGAAAATCCCAAAATGGGCATATATTTTATAAATGATCCCGACGGCTACTGGCTGGAGGTATTGCCAACAAGATAACCGATGAAGAAATTTACTTTGATTGTAGCTCTGCTGATCCTTGCGACGGCAGGGCTATTCTCGCAAAATGAGAGAGGCGCTGACCTCAGAAAACATGTTGAGGCTCTGGTGGCCGACTCCCTGATGGGAAGAGGTGCCGGAAGCGAGGGTGAAAAGATGGCTGCAAGGTACATAAGGAAGGTATTTAATGAGAGTAGCGTTGAACTACTTTATCCCTTGCCGGGACAGGATTTTTCACTGGTGAATAGTAATGGAGACACTATCAGATCACAGAATATCATTGGAATAGTTGAGGGCTATGATCCTCAGCTTAAGAATGAATTCATACTTATAGGAGCTCATTATGACCACCTGGGTTTTAATACAGTAAAGGTAAACGGAAGGGACTCTCTTACCATATACAGAGGTGCCGATGATAACGCCTCAGGAGTCTCCGTGATGCTTGAGGTAGCAAAGATGGTTAGGAGCAGAAGTTTTATGTTTAAAAGATCTGTGATTTTTGCAGCTTTTGGGGCAGAAGAGAGGGGTATGGTAGGCAGCTGGTATTTCGTTAACAGGGCTTTTGCACAGAAGGATAAGATCTCCCTTATGATAAATCTTGATATGATAGGCAGAGCAGCAGAGGGCAGGAATCTTTACATTTATACAGTTATGCCTCACGCTGAGTTATCCACACTTCTTAAGGATGTCTCTGACAAGCCCTTGATGCCAACACCAACAATTAAGGCAACGGATTACTTTCCAAGCGATCATCAGCCTTTTGCAGCAGATGGAATCCCGGTAGCTCTCTTTACAACGGGTCTTCACAGAGATTATCATTCACCAAGAGATGTTGAAAAAGAGCTTAATTACGAGGTAATGGAGATGACTAAAGAGTATGTTTTCAATCTTGCTCTTGATGCTGCAAATATGAAGAGAATGCTCTCCAGAACTGTTTTTGCTCCTAAGGGAGAGATTAATCAGGAGGATGGTAAACCAAGACTTTACAGGCAGGAGGAGACTGAAAATCCGGCACTGTTCCTGCATGGAAGGGAGCAAAGATTTTTAGACAGGTGGGTATATAAGTACCTTAAATACCCGGAGAGTGCAATTGAAAAAGGGATTAGTGGCAGGGTTATTATTGAGTTTACTGTTGATTACGAGGGAAAAGTGAAGGATGCGGAGATAATAAAGTCTGTTGACTATGACCTTGACGAGGCGGCCTTAAAAACAATAGAGGCCTCGCCAGACTGGAAACCCGCAAAGATTGGAGGGAAGCCTGTCTCTGTAAGGATTGCCGTTCCGGTAGAATTCAGGCTTAAGAGATAGTAAATTTTATTACTTTTGTTGCTTGATTCAAACGAAATACAATGGAGTACAATTTTTCCCGGATAGAGAGATACTGGCAGGCCAGGTGGGCCTCTGAAAAGACATTTAAAGCTGATATTGACAAAGAGAGACCCAAGTTTTATGTACTGGATATGTTCCCATATCCCTCAGGTGCGGGACTTCATGTAGGGCACCCGCTGGGTTACATTGCAAGCGATATATACAGCAGATACAAGCGACTAAAGGGTTTTAACGTACTCCACCCAATGGGATACGACGCTTTCGGCCTTCCGGCAGAGCAGTATGCCATTCAGACAGGCCAGCATCCGGCCGAAACAACCGAGAAAAACATTGCCAGATACAGAGAGCAGCTGGACAGAATAGGCTTCTCTTTTGACTGGGAGAGAGAGGTCCGTACTTGCGAACCAGAGTATTACAAATGGACCCAGTGGGCTTTCATCAAAATGTTTGAGCACTGGTACAGCATTACAGATCAAAAGGCAAAACCGGTTGAGGAGCTTATAGAAATATTTGGTCGGGAAGGGAATTCAGGTGTCAATGCTGCCTGCGGAGAGATTAGCCTGTTCTCGGCAGAGGAGTGGAGGGCGATGAGTGAGAATGAGAAGGCAGATATCCTTATGCAGTACAGAATTGCATATCTGGGAGAGACTTCTGTAAACTGGTGTCCGGCGTTGGGTACCGTTCTTGCTAATGATGAGGTTAAGGAGGGTCTCTCTGTAAGGGGAGGTCATCCTGTGGAGCAGAAGAAGATGAAACAGTGGCAGCTGAGGGTTTCGGCCTATGCCGAAAGGCTGCTCAGGGATATGGAGGAGCTCGACTGGAGTGACTCCCTGAAGGAGATGCAGAGAAACTGGATTGGACGCTCAGAGGGGGCTGAGATGACCTTCAAAGTATCTAATGGTAATCAGGAGTATAGTCTGGAGATATTTACAACCCGCGCAGATACTGTTTTTGGAGCCACATTTATGGTTTTGGCGCCAGAGAGCGAATGGGTAGAGAGGCTAACAACAGCAGAACAGAGAGAGGAGGTTGAGTTATACCTTGCTGCCGCTAAAAAGAAGACTGAAAGGGAGAGAATGGCAGAGAGCAAGAGAGTGACAGGTGTTTTCAGCGGCAGTTATGCCATAAATCCATTTACAAATGAAAAAATACCGGTTTGGATTGCCGAGTATGTACTTGCGGGCTATGGCACTGGTGCAATCATGGCTGTTCCTGCCCATGACAGCAGAGACTATGCCTTTGCCAGACATTTTAACCTCCCCGTGATACCTCTTATTGAGGGATGCGATGTTTCGCAGGAGAGTTTTGATGCAAAGGAGGGTATTATGTGCAACTCCGGATTTCTGAATGGGATGACTGTAAAACAGGCAATTCCT
>JAGPLK010000037.1 GCA_018053445.1 Bacteroidales bacterium
CCTAATAACTGGTTCTCCACTCATGCCTCCGGAGAGCTTGTACTGTACCCAATGTGTGCTCCAAACAGAAGGCTTGAGAGGAAGGAGAGCGTTTTAAATGTGATTAAAGAGATAGGAGAGAGGGGGAAGATGAGACGAATAGTTGATCTGACCCACTGGGAGAGTGAGAATTTATTTCTTGAGGGTACAGGAAGTCTTATTTTTGACAGAAAAAACAGGATTGTATTTGCTTGCAGGTCGCCAAGATGTGATATAGCTGTACTTGAAGATTTGTGTGAAAAGCTTGATTACGAATTTTTGGATTTTGGAGCATATGACAGAGATGGCAAGCCAATTTATCACACTAATGTAATGATGTGTGTTGGCGATAAATTTGTCGTAGCTTGTCTTGATTCGATAAAAAACATTGATGAAAGGACTGAGTTTATATCTTTTGTAGAAGATTGTGACAAAGAGCTGATTGAAATTTCAATTGATCAGATGGAACAATTTGCCGGAAATATGCTTCAGCTTAGGAGTACAGGCGGGGAACCACTATTGATTATGTCTGCGACAGCCAAAAGAGCACTAACTACAGACCAGCTTGAGAGTCTTATGTCATACTGCAAGATTATTTCTCCTGAACTAGAGTCAATTGAAACTAACGGAGGGGGCTCTGCTCGCTGTATGCTTGCAGAAATATTCTTTTAGATATTATTAAGATTAATTGTCATCCTCTTTCAGATAACCTCCCCGGTATGCAGCCAGCAGCCGGGTGAGGTCTTCTATTTGACGCTTAAGTTCAGCTCCGATATCGGTATCCCTTACAAGTCGTCTTTTATTACTGAACTCAAGAACAGTTGTTTCAGAGATTATGTCGTGCCCATCCTCTATGGCCTTTCTGGTAGATTCAAACGGTTCATGCTGAACCAGAGATAAACCATGAGAATTATAAATCAAAGTAAAACCGGCAATACCTGTTTCAGGTTGATATGCCTTGGAATACCCACCATCAATGACCAGTAATTTTCCTCCTGCTTTGATTGGAGATTCTCCTTTTGCCGTTTTAACAGGAATATGACCATTAATAATGTGTGAAACCTCGTCAGTTATGCCGAATTCTCTTAAAATTGCCTCACATACATCCCTGTTGTTTTTGAGATTGTAGTAGTGCCCCTTGTTCTCCTTGTGAGTCTCTTTCTCTGAAATGAAGTACCTCTCAAATGTTGTCATCCTGTCTTTATCAAATGGAGGTGATGATGGTCCGCACCATAGATACCAAACGAAGTCAGTTGCGAAGAGTTTTTCTCTCTTCTTCTTCTCTTCAAAATATGCTTGTCTGACAATTTGGTCTATTTTGTCAAACAGGGCTTTCCCTGAATATTCTGCACCTTTTATTTTAACTTTTTTAAAAGTGCCATCTTCGTTAAGGGGGACAGATCCGTGATAAAGTAGATTGGAGTTTTTGACCAGATATAGAGAACCGTTAGCATATATGCATCTCATATGTTTACGGAGTTTCTCGCTGTTTGAGAAATAGTGTTTCATCGTCTCAACAACCTCCTTCTCATCTTCAGTCAGCTTGTATGGGTTTTTAGGATCTATTGTAGGTAAAAATGTGTCTCTTAATAGATAATCTTTCCCGTTTATATCAATTGTTCCTCTTTCAAAATTAATTTTATGAAGAAGCCTTCTGTCATCCATTTTAAACTCAGGGTTTCTCTCAATTAGCTGACCTTCAAGTTTAAACTGGATGATTGAGATTGCTTTATGCATTTGAGAAATTAGTTTAACATGCTTTTGTTTAACCGGCTCATCATCCCTGGCTTTTGGTTTAAAGAGAAGACACTGATCCTCTCCATATGTTTCAAGAGCAAAAGTTGCAAGAGGTAACAGATTAATTCCATATCCATCCTCTAATGTAGAGAGGTTTCCGTATCTAAGGCTAATTCTCAGCACATTTGCCATACATGCTTCGCTGCCAGCTGCAGCCCCCATCCAGACAATATCATGATTGCCCCATTGAATATCAAAATTATGATAGTCGCACAGAAGATCCATAATGATGTGTGCTCCCGGCCCTCTGTCATAAATGTCGCCCACTATGTGAAGATGGTCTATTGTAAGGCGTTGAATTATCTTGCTCATTGCAATTATAAACTGTTCTGCCCGTCCGGTTGATACAATAGTAGTGATTATTGCGTGAACATAATCTTGTTTGTTTGGATCTGTTTTGAATTCATGTAATAACTCTTGAATAATATAGGAGAACTCTTCGGGCAATGCCTTCCTTACTTTTGATCTGGTGTATTTTGAAGAGACATTGCTCAGCACACTGAGTAGCTGCAGAAGCACCATTTTATACCAGTCGTTTATATCTTTCTCCCTTGCCTGAATAACCTTAAGCTTTTCAGCCGGATAGTAAATCAGAGTACACAATTCTCTCTTTTCCCACTCTCTCAGGCGGTGCCCGAATATATCCTCCACCTTCTTCCTTATAACTCCTGAGGCATTTTTAAGTACATGCTGAAAGGATTCGTGCTCACCATGGATATCGGTAAGAAAATGCTCGGTTCCTTTTGGCAAATTCATAATTGCTTCAAGGTTAATTATTTCAGTGCTTGCAGCTGATATTGTCGGAAAACTTTTTGAAAGGAGCTGCAGATACTTTAAATCCTTCATTATAACTAATTGTTTAAGTTGGTATACCTCTCTATTGAATTAAGGAGCATTGATGCTTTTACCGGTTTTGTGAGAACATCATTGCACCCGGCACTCTTTGCCTCAAGCTGATCAGATTCAAATGCGTTTGCAGTCAGTGCAATAATTGGGATAGAACTGTTTTTTCCCCGAATGTATCTGGTTGCTTCAAGACCATTCATCACTGGCATCTTAATATCCATTAGAATTATATCCGGATTGAATGTCTGAAATATTTCAGTGGCCTCTTTTCCATTTACAGCCCTGGCTATATCATATCTTTTGGAGAGGATGATGTCAATCAGCATAAAGTTACTGTCCAGATCTTCTGCGATAAGGACTCTCTTTTTCTCTGCGGATTCGTGCGGTGTTTCAACCGGTGAAGATGCCGGCTCAGGCTTTTCAGCCGGTATTTTATTGATGTTTATATCTGCAGGGATAGTAAAGCATACTCGAGTGCCTTCACCCTCTGTTGATGTAATTGAAATTCTGCCGCCAAGTTTCTCAACAATTGCTTTGCATATAGGTAACCCAAGTCCTGTCCCGGGTGCAAATTCGTCAGTTTTATAAAATCTGCTGAACACCTTTTCTATTGCATTGGCAGGAATACCTTTTCCGGTGTCCCTGACAAAAATTTCAACCTCATTTATGTTGCAGAGAAAACCTACTGTAATACTCCCTGACTCCGTAAACTTAATTGAATTGTTTAGCAAATTGGTGATTACCTGTCTGTTTCTTACCGAGTCTGAGTATACAATTTTTGGACTTTCCGGGATCTCAGTAATAATTTCTATTCCCTCTTTTATTGACAACTTGCTTGTTTCTGTTATTTCAATTATCTGTGAGGCCAGGTCAAACTCAGATAGTTCAAATTTCAGGCTGTTGGATTCAATTCTTGAAATATCCAGTATATCGTTTATCAAAGTCATAAGAGACTTAGAATTACTATTAATAATTGATGCAAACTCACTCTTTTCGTCATCTGTGTATGAGTTGTCTGTAATAAGATTTGCAAAACCAACTATTCCGTTGAGTGGAGTTCTGATTTCGTGACTCATGTTTGAAAGGAATGAGCTTTTAAGCCTGTCACTCTCCTCCGCCTTTAATTTTGCCTGAAGAAGTTCACTCTCCCTCATCTTGATCTCCTGAATATTTATATCCATTCCGTAGAGAAAGCGAGCATCATTTACCTTATTTGTCTCAGATGAAAGAGAGTAGATTACACCTCTTCTCTCCCACCACTCCCATGAGTTGTCATTATTAACAGCCATCCGGTACTCTACACTAAAGCTTTTAGCTTTGCTAACCATTAATTTGTCATATGACAGCGAAAGTCTGTCTCTGTCTTCCGGATGCACATACTCCAGAAAATGTTTGTGAGTTCTGAATTGGATGTTCCAGTTTTTAAATATATTTTCTCTGTTTTCAACTATGGTAAACTGTTTTGTGGATGTATTATAGAACCAGATGAAGGCTTTTGCAGATTCAACGGCCAGGCTCAGGTATCTTTTTTGTTTATAAAGCTCCGTTACATCTCTCATAACAAGTACAATCTGACTAACCTCTCCGGATGTGTTGAGTACGGGAGAAATGTTTCCGGCAATAAATCTTGACTCCCTTTCATGATAATCTATTCTGGTATGTTCCGGAATAGGGAGAGATTTTTTCTGGCTTAATGCCTCTTTTAGAAGGGCATGAACACACTCAGAACTTCCAGGCTGACTAGTTGAGTAAACCTCGTGAAATTTCTTTCCGGAAAGAGTCTTTCTTGTTTCAGAAAGTAAAGCAGCTGCATCATTTGCATATAATATTGTAAGATCCGGGGCAAATGATATAACCCCCTCCTCCATAACAGAAAAGGTATTATTCAGTAACTCTCTTCTGGATATATTTTCTGATGTGAGCCTTATGAGCTCTTTATTTAGATTTCTATGCCTGAAGTGGTAGACAGCAAACACCATAAATGATGTTATAAGAAGTAATATAAAAGCCATAAACAGCTGAACTTCGGTCCTGAAGTCATCAAAAATACTTGGGGGCTTATTTATTATTGTAGCCTGTTTTGAAAACCTTTTAGTTGATATGTTCCACTTCTTTAATTCATTGAAATCTAACTGAAGCTGGTATGTTTTTAATGTATCGTTAATAACGATTCCGGGATTTTCCAGTAACTTTATTGATGCCTCTGCAGCTTTATATCCGTGATCCCAGCTTGAAACGCTGTATCCTCCAATTACACCTGTGCCAGTGAGGAGGTTTTGAATTCCCAGAATTGGGATAGTGTTAATTTTTGGCAGAAATGGATGTAAGTAATTATTGTATGAGTAGTTTCCTTTGTTGTCCATTACCCAGCTTGACAGAATAGCAAATGATTTTAAGGGCATCGAGTTAATTCTCTTGGTAAAATCCTCGAAATTATCTCCCCTTGGAGAGAAGAATGTAAAGTGAAACTTCTCCTTGTCAGGCATTGATGCTATTACTCTTTTTGCATATTCAGCCTCGAGCGAGCCGTATGGGCTGTTGTCGGTAATTATTAAGATATTTTTGGAATCAGGAAAGAGTGAAGAGCCAAACTCTATGTTCTCCGCTATTGGTAAGGATGTATGTAAATAGGAGATCCCTCTGACAGGTTTATAGTCTGCATCAAGCAATTTAATGCATAATATTTTTTGTTTTTGTTCAGGTGATAATTCTAACGATAAAAGAACCTCCAGTGCTTCACTATCGGTAGCAATGATTAAGTCCGGTAAATTATTCTGATATGCATTCCACGCTGTTTTAATTGAACGGATCATATCAGACTTAGTCCTGTCCCCCTCTGAATTTATAAACAGATTGGAGATTCTTGTGTTTGTTTTATTATTTGAGTGGTATGTGGAAAAACCTGTATGAAACTCTCTTATTCTCTCATTGTTTCTCTCTTTTGAGTAAACAAGCATAACCCTCTTCTCTCTCTCCTGAGCAAATAAATTAGTTGAACCCCAGAAAATAATCAGGACAAAAAAAGTATTAAGGAATTTTTTGAAAAGCATTTTATTGGAGGGTATGATTTAATTGCTACCAAAGTTAGTAAATTATTCCTGCCAAATTGCTAAATTTGTTAGTAAGCAAATAATTAATACTTAAACATAGAAGCGATGAAATTTGTATTGCCCGAGCTTGCCTTTAAGGCAGCAGAATTAGAGCCTGCAATAAGTGCAAGGACTATTGAATTCCATTATGGTAAACACCATCAGACCTATGTAAATAACCTCAACAACCTCATTGCCGGAACAGAATTTGAGTCAATGGGACTGGAAGAGATTATAAAAAAATCAGATGGCGCTATTTTTAATAACGCCGCCCAGGTGTGGAATCATACATTTTATTTTAATTGTTTTACCCCGGGAGGCAACGGAGTCCCATCGGAAGAGTTGCTGGAGGCAATCCACGAAAGTTGGGGTAGTTTTGATGATTTCAAAAAGGAGTTTAGTGCAGCAGCTTTGTCTGTTTTTGGATCAGGATGGGCATGGCTGGTTAAGGATGAGGAGGGAAAACTCTCCATAATTAAAGAGAGCAACGCCGGAACTCCTCTTACAAAGGGGATGGAGCCACTGTTGGTAATAGATGTATGGGAGCATGCATACTACCTCGATTATCAAAACAGAAGAGCTGATTATATTGCAGCCCTTATGCAGATAGTTGACTGGGATGCCGTTTCATCCAGATATTAGTTTTCCAAAGACCTCTTTTCCAGACATAACGGTCATCATTACGCTTCTGATAATAAGATGGGCAGAGTACGCCAGGTATAAAGCCTGGATACCCACAAACCTTTCGGTTGCGTAGAAGACAATAAAAAACGCGGCAGCAGATATTATCATTGTATTTCTGATTGCCGATGAGGCTGTTGCGCCTATATATATGCCGTCCCACATAAATGCAACACAACTTATTACAGGTACTAACAGAAGCCAGGGCATAAAAGGAGAGGCGGCTTCAATTACCTCTCTGTTATTTGTCAGCAGGCCGAATATTGTCTCGCCTGCTGCCATATATGCTATAGTAGAGACAGCTGCAATAACAAAGGTCCATACAAATAAAAGTCTTACGGCTCTTTTAAGGGAGAGGATATCTCTTGCGCCAATATATCGGCCCGCAAGAGCCTCGCCGGCATAGGCAAATCCATCGACCAGGTAAGAGTAAAGAAGCATAAGTTTCATCATAATTGTACTAACGGCAAGTAGCTCCTCTCCGTACCTGGCGGAGAGAGCGGTAAATCCTGAATAAACGAGTAAAAGAGAGGCTGAGCGGAGAAAAAGATTACCGTTGAGAACGAAGAACTCCTTCATCTCTTTAATTTTCAGGGAAGCCCTGATATTTATGTATTTGAATAATTTTTTATAATAGTTGTTCATAAGGAAGATTGCAGACCCCAGTCCTATGTACTGAGCAGTAACAGTTCCAAGTGCAATTCCGGCTATTCCCATCTTCATTGGGAATGCAAATAGAATACTGAGCAGAATATTTGATATATTTACTATTATATCAGTAATCATTGGACTAACCGTATTCTGCATTCCAATGAACCACCCCTTAAAGGAGAATAGAGTTAAAGTGGCAGGTGCTGCCCATATTCTTATAAAGAAATACTCCCGTGCCATCTGCTCAACAACAGGAGTTGTATCCAGTACAGCGAATGCTCCAACAATATAAATATATTGAATTGCAAGCAGAAACAGTGCTGCTATTAAAGCAGTTCCCAAAGACTGAACAAGGACATTTATACTCTCCCTGAAATCCCTCCTTCCATATGCCTGAGCAGCCTTCCCACCTGTGCCTACCCGCAGGAAACCGAGATTCCAGTATAGCAAGTCAAAGAGCATTGTGCCAATTGCTATACCCCCAATTGCTGCTGCATCACCAAGCCTGCCGGCAATAGCCAGGTCTGCCATTCCAACCAGCGGTACTGTAATATTTGCAAGGATGCTGGGCCCAGCAAGCTTAAGTATCTTATTGTTCATAAATTACCTGTATTTCTCCTCATCTTCAAGCATTCCCAGATATGATATATATCTCTCAGCAGAAATTTCTCCATTTTCAACAGCCTCTTTTATCCGGCAACCTGGTTCATGAGTATGGGTACAGGGGGTAAACCTGCACTCTTCGTAGAGGCGAAGCATCTCAGGGAAATAGTGACTGAGTTCCTCCTTGTTCATTTCAACAAGACCGAACCCTCTAATCCCCGGAGTATCAATTATGAAGCCTCCGGAAGAGAGGGGGTGCATCTCATAAAAGGTTGTGGTATGCTTTCCCTGGAGATGATAGTCTGAAATATCAGCTGTCTTAAGAATAAGATTTGGATCCATTGCGTGAATAAGAGAGGATTTACCAACTCCTGACTGACCTGAAAAGAGAGAGACTCTCCCGTTACACTCATCTCTTAATATATCAATATTCAGCCCTGTTTTGGATGAGACCTCAATAATTTCATATCCGGCATTCTGGTATATCTCTTTGAAGCTGTTGAGTGTTTCAACAGACTCGCTTTGAATAAGGTCTCTTTTGTTGAGAACAATTTTTACAGGGATTCTGTAAGCTTCACAAGTGACAAGAAAGCGGTCTATGAAAACCGGTTTAACTTCAGGAAAGTTAATAGTTGTTACCAGGTATGCCATATCAATATTTGAGGCAATTATGTGCGATTCTCTGGATAGATTTGTAGATTTTCTAATTATGTAGTTTCTCCTTGCTTCTACTGAAACAATAGCACCTTTTCCTCTCTCTTCCTGTTCATAATTGACGATATCTCCCACTGAAATAGGGTTTGTAGTCTTTGACCCTTTCATGCGAAGCCTCCCACGGACCACGCACTCAACCGGCTCCCACAGAGGCAGGGGGCTTACCAGATAATGACTTCCGGTATGCTTAACAACAGTTGCTCTTTTTGTTTCACTTTTTTCCACGGCTGCGAAGATACAAAATTGTGTAAAAAAGGATTAACTTCGCGCCGTATTTAAAAAGAGACTATAATGTTGACAGTGTCTGAAATTGAAAATGTAGTTGAAAAAAGCTTGAGGTCTCTTGATTGGAAAATGCAGCCTCAGGAGCTGTACGAACCTATTGAGTATTTAATTTCAATTGGAGGTAAGAGGCTTAGACCAAGGCTTGCAATTCTGTGTTATAACCTGTTTTCTGACAAAATTGACAGATCAATAATATATCCGGCGATAGGTCTTGAAGTTTTTCACGGATTTACCCTTATACACGATGATATAATGGATGGGGCCGATTTGAGAAGAAATCAGCCAACAGTCCACAAAAAATGGGATAATAATATTGCAATTCTTTCAGGAGATGTAATGTGTATCAAGTCCTATCAGATGATTGCAAATGCTCCGGACGGATGTCTAAGGGAGGTCCTTGATATATTCTCAGATACCGCCGCTAAAGTATGCGAAGGTCAGCAGTATGATATGAATTATGAATGCGAACCATTTATAACTATTGAGGATTATATTCAGATGATAGGCCTTAAGACTGCCGTCCTTATTGCCTGCTCGGCAAAGATAGGAGCCCTTATTGGAGGAGCAGGCAAAGAGACCTCTGAGGCTCTGTATAATTATGGATATAAACTTGGTCTTGCATTCCAGATTAAGGATGATCTGCTTGACAGTTTTGGCGAGACAGCGGTCTTTGGAAAAAATATTGGTGGCGATATAATGAACAATAAAAAGACCTGGTTGCTGGTTGAAAGTTTCAAAAGGGCAGCAGGGGAGGATAGAGTAGAGCTGGATTATCTATTAAGAGGCAAAGAGATTAAGAGGGAGGAGAAGATACCGGCTATGCAAAATCTATTCAGAAGGATTGGTATTGTAGCCGATGCAGAGAAGGAAATTGAGAGACTACATGCTGAGGCTTGGGATATTCTTGTTGGAGCGGGTCTTGATAAAAGACAACTTGAGCAGCTTTCAGAATTTGCAAACATACTTCTGAACAGAGAGAGGTAAAAATCTGTTATTGTTTTATGAGACCTTCCGATATAGAGATAATGGCTCCGGCCGGAAATTTTGAGAGTTTGCACGCAGCAATTCAGGGTGGAGCTGATTCAGTGTACTTTGGTGTGGGAAATCTTAATATGAGATCGCATTCAGCGAATAACTTCTCATCAGATTCACTTAAAGAGATAGTAGATATATGTAAAAGGGCAGGGGTTAAATCCTATCTGACACTAAATATAGTTATTTACGACGAGGACATACCCTCTATGAGGGAGGCTGTTGACAGGGCTGCAGAGGCAGGAGTTTCGGCAATTATTGCCTCTGATATGGCGGTAATCTTATATGCAAGAGAGAGAGGGCTGGAGGTGCATATATCAACTCAGCTTAATGTTTCAAATATTCTAAGTTTAAAGTACCACTCTCAGTTTGCTGATGTGGTAGTTCTTGCCAGAGAACTTAATTTGCATCAGGTTAAGGAGATTTATCAAACCATTGAAAGAGAGCAGATAAAGGGCCCTTCCGGAGAGCTTGTCAAACTTGAGCTCTTTTGTCATGGAGCGCTCTGTATGGCTGTCTCAGGAAAATGTTATCTGAGCCTGCACGAGTATAATGCATCTGCTAACAGAGGGAGTTGCTATCAGATTTGCAGAAGATCTTACGAGGTTAAGGACAAGGAGACTGGCAACACACTTGAGGTGGATAATAAGTACATAATGTCACCAAAAGATCTCTCTACTATACTATTTGTTGATAAAATAATTGATTCGGGTATACGAGTCTTTAAGATAGAGGGCAGAGCAAGGGCTCCCGAGTATGTGAAGCGGGTAACATCTGCTTACAGGGAGGCTGCTGATGCAGTATGCGAAGGAAGGTATACCCCTGAACTTGCAAAAGAGCTTGAAACAAGAGTCTCTGAGGTGTTCAACAGAGGATTTTGGGATGGCTACTATCAGGGTGCAAAGTTGGGGCAATGGTCTGATGTTTATGGAAATAAGGCCACTAAAAAGAAAACATATGTGGGAAAGGTGACAAATTTCTTCTCAAACCTATCGGTGGCAGAGGTGCTGATTGAAACGGGAGAATTAAGAACAGGTGATGAAGTATTGATAATCGGCCCCTCAACCGGAGTAATGGAGCACAAAATTGAGGAGATAAGAACGAATCTTGAGTCTGTTGAGATTGCTGTAAAGGGAGAGTTTTGTTCACTGCCACTCCCTGCCGGTGTCAAGTTAAGACGATCTGACAAAATTTACCTGTGGAGATAAGAGATAAAGATATTTTTACAGGAGAAAGACTCCCTGCCATGATGGTGGAGTTTCTGAGGGAACATCATGTTATGACTGTCGCAGTTTCTGCTGCTGATGATATTTGGTGCTCTCATGCCTTTTATGTATTTCTTGAAGATGAGAATGCTTTTTTAATAATCTCTGAAGAGAAGACAAGGCATATAAAAATAGCAAGAAAGAATCCTGTTGTTTCCGGTGGGGTTGCTTTGGAAACTAAAAAAATAGGGGAGATAAGGGGGCTTCAGTTTAAAGCAATAATGGAGCAATGTGATGATTCTATTTTTGGAAAATATAAACTATCTTATCTAAAAAGGTTTCCCTATGCAATCTTAAAAGGGGGTGATCTTTGGCTTCTGCGGATTACAGAAGCCAAGTTCACCGATAACAGACTGGGCTTTGGTAAAAAGCTAAGATTTATAAACGAAAAGCTCTCTTGATATCCTCAACGGCATCAAGTTTCTCCCAAGCAAAAAACTCAACTTTTTTAACTACGGATTTCCCGTTTTCAACTAACTCAATCTCCTTTGTAAAAGGGTCTCTTCCCATATGACCATAAGCGGCAGTCATCTCATATATTGGATATTTGAGCTGTAGCCTTTCAATGATTTTGGCAGGCCTGAGATCAAAAACATCCTGTATAACAAGAGCTATTTCTCCGTCTGTAAGTCCACCGGCTGCAGTTCCGTATGTGTTTACAAAAACACTTACCGGTTTTGCGACTCCAATAGCATAAGCTAGCTGAACCAGGGCCTCTTTGGCAACACCGGCAGCTACAAGATTTTTTGCTATATGTCTGGCAGCATATGCTGCTGATCTGTCAACCTTGCTCGGGTCCTTTCCGGAGAATGCTCCTCCTCCGTGGGCTCCTTTTCCGCCGTAAGTATCTACAATGATTTTTCTGCCGGTCAGTCCGGTATCTCCGTGGGGTCCTCCAATAACAAATTTTCCTGTAGGATTAACATGAAGGATATAATCTCCTTTGAACAACTTCTGGGTATATTCAGGCAATCTTCCAATCAGCCTTGGGATCAGAATTCTCCTTACATCCTCCTTAATTTTTGCCTGCATTACTGAATCTTCTGCAAATTCATCGTGCTGGGTGGAGATAACAATTGTGTGAACTCTTACAGGATTGTTGTTGTCATCGTACTCAATTGTAAACTGAGACTTTGAATCGGGTCTGAGATAGGTCATCTCTTTTCCCTCTCTTCTGATTTTTGCCAGCTCCAGAAGCGCTATATGTGAAAGGGTTAATGGGAGGGGCATAAGCTCCTCAGTGTCAGTGCAGGCATAGCCGAACATCATCCCCTGATCACCTGCTCCCTGCTCTTCCGGTACTGCAACATCAACACCTCTGTTGATGTCAGGCGATTGTTCGTGTATTGCAGAGAGAATTCCGCATGAATTCCCGTCAAACATGTATTCGGCCTTTGTATAACCAATTCTGTTTATTACCCTTCTGGCTATTTGCTGGATGTCCACATAGGCAGTTGAGTTAACCTCACCCCCTATCACCACAAGTCCTGTACTTACGAAAGTTTCGCAGGCAACTTTTGAATTGCTGTCCTGCCTGATGAATTCGTCAAGAATAGCATCTGATATCTGATCCGCCACTTTATCAGGATGACCTTCAGATACCGATTCTGATGTAAATAGATATGACATTGTCTTAAAGAATTAAAAATATAATTAATTAAACATTTCCGGAGGGAAAGAGTTCTTGAATACGCGAAATGCTTTGAAAAAAAGAAAACTCAGAGAATTTTAGCATTTTTTCGTGTGGTTGCAAGCAATCAAATCTCTCCACAATAATTTTGTGCAAATGTATGTAATTTTTGTTAATAAAAAATGGTTACGATAATGTTAAATATTTCAAAATAATTGTCATTTTTACTTATGATTTACCTATTTTTGCGACACAAAACTTAACAATTTTTATAAATACCTATGAAACAAACACTTAAGAAATTTATCATGGCGGCCATGAGTCTGTTTGTTGCCTTTGCAGCTTTTGCACAGGTAACTACATCCTCTATGAGCGGAAGAATTTCCGAGGCCGACGGAAGACCGGTAGTGGGAGCTACTGTGGTTGCCGTTCATACCCCTTCAGGCACACAGTACTACTCAATTACTGATAACGCCGGTAACTACCGCATTCAGAATATGCGTGTTGGTGGCCCTTATGAAGTTGAGGTTACTTTCCTTGGCTTCGGTTCTGTAAAGAGTGGAAACATTGTACTAAGACTAGGTGAAAACTTTGTTCAGAATGCAGTTCTTACTGAAGAGGCTGTTAGTCTGAGCGAGGTAGTTATCTCAGCCGGAGTCAATCCAATTCTTAACAGCGACAGAACAGGTGCTTCCATGAATATAAGCACAAGAGAGATCAACACACTTCCTTCAATAAGCAGAAGTATTACAGACTTTACAAAACTGACTCCTCAGGCTAACGGAACATCGTTTGCCGGTCGTGATGGTCGTTTTAATACTGTGACTATTGACGGTGCTGCTTTCAATAACAACTTTGGTTTATCAAGCAATGCCCTTCCGGGTGGTTCCGCTCAGCCTGTATCACTTGATGCTATTGCCGAGGTTTCCGTTAACATTGCCCCTTATGATGTTCGCCAGTCTCAGTTTACCGGAGCTGCAATTAATGCAGTAACAAAATCTGGAGACAACAACTGGAAGGCCTCTGTTTATAGCTACCTCAGACCAAAATCATTTACAGGAGAGATGGTTGGTGATGCTATAGTTAAAGGTGCGCGTGAGAGAGAATCTCAAATGTACGGTATCACTGTAGGCGGCCCGATTATAAAGAACAAACTTTTCTTCTTTGTAAGTGGTGAGTATGAGAAAGAGTCTTCTCCAAGTGGTGCGTGGGAACCAAGCACTAATGGAACAGTTGACCTTACCAACAGAATCTCTCGTACAACAGTTGCAGATCTTGAAAGAGCAAAGAATCACCTGATGAATACTTACGGATATGATCCGGGTGAATATCAGAATTTCTCAGCATTCCCTTCACAGAACTATAAAATTCTTGCCCGTATTGACTGGAATATTGCCAGAAATCACAAGTTTGTTGCCAGATACAACAGACTAAGGAACACTTCTACAAGTCTAACTAATGCCTCTTCAGGTCCTTCTGGCGTTCCAAGATCTAACTACAGCAGGGTTGGTGAGAAGTCAATCTCTTTCTCAAATGCATTTTACGGAAATGAGAATGCAATTGATGCTTTTGCTGCCGAGTTAAACAGTACTTTTGGATCAAGAGTTGCTAACAAACTCCTTGTTTCATATACAGCAACTACAGACCCAAGAAGAACATCCAACAGTGACCTGTTCCCATTTGTTGACATCTACAAAGATGGTGATCCATATATGTCATTTGGTTATGAATTGTTTACATACAAAAATCAAGTTTTGAATAACACTTTGTCTGTAACTGATAATATTTCAATAAACCTTGACAAACACACAATCACAGCCGGTTTATCATACAGCAATATATATGTAAACAACTCATATATTCGTGAAGGTACAAGTTATTACAGATATGCATCTTTGGACGATTTCATTAATAACGCTAAACCAACAGCTTTTGGTGTTACTTACGGATATGAAGGACAAGATATAAAAGGAGTGGAAATGAGCTTTGGTCTTGCAAGTGCATATCTTCAGGATGAGTGGCAGGTTGATCCTAAGTTCAAGCTGACTTATGGTATCCGCGCAGAGCTTCCTTTGTATCATAACAAACTAATTGACAATCCGGGTGTTGCTGCTCTTGATTTCAATGGTTATAAAATGAGACTTGGTGAGTGGCCAAACAGCAAAATCCAGATCAATCCTAGAGTAGGTTTTAACTGGGATGTTAAAGGTGACAGAAGCATCCAGCTTCGTGGAGGTACAGGTATCTTCTCAGGCGTTCTTCCTTTTGTTTGGTTTACAAATCAGCCAACAGCATCAGGCACGGTACAGAGTCCTGAGATTGGTCTAACCGATAATAAACTGCCGGCAGACTTCAGGTTTAACCCTGACTTTAAAGCACAGGTAGCAAAGTATCCGTCTCTTTTCCCTCCAACTATGAGCTCGACTCTTGCTAAAGGAGCTGCTCTTGCAGAGGTTGACAAAGACTTTAAGATGCCTCAGATCTGGAGGTCAAATCTAGCAGGAGACTTTGAACTGCCTGGTAATATGATTCTTACAGTTGAAGCTCTATACTCTAAAGATTTGAATTCTATAGTTCAACAAAATAAGAATCTTCCAAATCCTCAGGGAGTATTCACAGGAAGAGATTCAAGACCTTATTGGACAAATCGCTATGTAAACAGTGATGTCTCTTCTGCAATGGTTCTTGATAATTCAAGCAAGGGATATCAGGCATTCTTTACAGCACAGCTGATTAAGAATTTTGAATATGGATTTTCAGGTATGTTAGCATATACCTATAATGTAGCAAAAGATGTAACATCTAATCCGGGTTCTTCAGCATACTCTGCATGGACAAGTAACTTAGATGCGTTTAACTTAAATGATCCTGCTTTAGGTCATTCAAACTTCTCCGTTCCTCACAGAGTGGTTGGATCACTTTCATACAGAATTGAGTATGCAAGACATCTGGCAACTACAATCTCTGTTTATTACAATGGAGCAGCATCAGGCAGATCATCAGTTGCATATTCAAATGATATGAATGGTGACGGAGCAGTTTCTGATCTTATATATATACCAAATCACAAAGGCGAGATTAAGTTCCGTGATGTGGCCGGTAAGATGACTGCAGATCAGCAAGCTGAGAAGTTTATGGAGTATGTTTTGAATGACAATTATCTTAGCAAACATCAGGGCGAGTATGCCGGTAGATTTGGTAAGGTTAATCCATGGAGAAACCGCTGGGATGTTAAGGTACTTCAGGATGTATTTGCAGATTTTGGAACAGATAAGCGATATACTCTTCAGGTATCTCTTGATATAGTTAATGCAGCTAATTTGCTTAGCAAAAACTGGGGTCTTTACAAAAAATCCGGTCTTGCAAACAATTACGATGTGATTATGCCTCTCAAATATATGGGTCGCAGTGCAACCGGTGAACCGGAATTTACCCTGAACGCTACAGATATTGCAAACTTTGATGCGAAAAACCAATTAATTAATCAGCTTACCACAGGTAGTACCTGGGGAATGCAACTTGGTGTTCGTTTAGTATTCTAAAAAACGAGTTTGACACTAAAATTTGCGGGGTTCCTGTTTTCAGGAATCCCGCTTTTTTT
>JAGPLK010000110.1 GCA_018053445.1 Bacteroidales bacterium
CCCTTACTGTGGGAATGCTTGACGGTGAATCAGGTATTAAGGAGACATACAGGCGAAGGGTTAACCAATTACACAACTCTTGCAGTATGTTCTCCCTATATCTGATCCTTAAGCCTAACCATATGAAGTATATAAACAGCAATTTGCATATACAGGGCGAGAGACCCCTTATGGTTGCATTTCAGGCTCCTGAGGGTAAAAGAGAGTTCGCAGAGGTTGTAACTCTTTTGACTCCAATGACTATTGAGGAGGTTGGTAAATGGTCCCAAACCACCCGGGGTAACAGAGGCGATGATTACCTTGAGTTTAAAAAGAGATATTCTGATATTTTAATTGAGAGGGTGGAGGAGGTTCTGCCGGGATTCAGAGAGTCTGTGGATTTTAGCTGCTCTGCCACTCCGTTGACATACAGAGATTATGTAAAATCTCCGGATGGTTCAATATATGGAATTATGAAGGATTACAAAAAACCACTTTCAACATTTTTGCCGGTAAAGACAAAGGTTGGAAATTTGTATTTGGCAGGGCAGAGCGTTAATCTTCATGGAGTTATGGGTGTGACATTTACATCATTACTCACCTGCTCTGAGATTATTGGTACAGGTTTTATAAACAAGATGGGATTATGATAAAAGTGCTGGGAAAGATTTTAAGATATTGTGTAGCGTTTGTCCTCTCTCTGATTCTTTTGATATTGGCTGCGGGAGTAGTACTGTATATGACAGCTGACAGAAGTATACCGGATAATTCATTACCTGTGGTAATACCATCTCCCAGAGACTCGTCAGGTGTTCTTCTTTTTGGCAGATCTTCACTTGAGAAGGGAGAGGGAGATTTATGGAATTTATGGCTTAGAGGTGATGCTGAGGAGAGAGGACTTGCCTTTGGACAATTATGTAAATCCTTAATGCATGAGCAGGAGAGAGCTTTCGTTGATCAGATAAAAATCATTGTTCCAAACGAAAAATATCTCTCTTTTTTGAAATACCTCACAATTATTTATAACAGAAATATCCGGTCAAATATTGACGAGGAGTTCAGAAAAGAGATATATGCGACATCTCTAGGGAGTAGCAGTGAGTTCGATTATATAGGATCTCCGTATGACAGACAATTAAATTATCACGCTGCACATGATTTAGGCCATGCAATGCAGGAGTATATGCTTGTAGGTTGCTCTTCTTTTGCGGCATGGGATTCTGAAAGTGATGATTCAACACTTATAATTGGCAGAAATTTTGATTTCTGGGTTGGTGACGATTTTGCGAAAAACAAGGTGGTAACCATTATGGAGCCGGATAAAGGCTATAAGTTTTTATCTGTTGGCTGGGCAGGAATGTCCGGTGTACTCTCAGGAATGAATGAAAAGGGACTGACAATTACAATGAATGCAGCAAAATCTTCACCTCCGGTAAGATCTAAAACTCCAATCTCAATAATTGCAAGAGAGATATTGCAATATGCTTCAAATATTGAAGAGGCATATATTATAGCATCAAAAAGAGATGCATTTGTATCAGAGTCTCTTTTAATTGGTTCTGGTCTTGAAAATCGTGCTGCTATTATTGAAAAGAGCCCGGACAATACACGATTATTCACAACTCAGGGGGAATTGATTATATCTACTAACCACTTCCAGACAGCAGGCTTTTTTAATGACAAACAGAGCAAAGAGGCTGTACAGGCAATTGAGGGGAGTCACTCTCAGTATAGATATAACAGACTTAAAGAGCTTATTGCTGATATGAAACCACTCTCTCCTGAGAGATCTGCCCGGATTTTGCGTAATAAAAATGGTATATCAGATGAAGAGCTGGGATTGGGAAACGAGATGTCAATAAACCAGTATATATCTCACCATTCAGTAATTTTTAAACCGGTTCAAAGGGTAGTTTGGGTTAGCACAGCTCCCTGGCAATTGGGCAAGATGGTTAAATATGACTTAAACGAGCTTTTTAACCTCTCTGCCAATAATATAAAAGATGATTTTAAAGATATTCCTGCTGATTCAGTTCAAATAAACGAATATGTACCTAAGGTCAGAGATTTTAGAAAAATGTCAAAATTATTATCTCATAAAACATCGGAAAGAGTATCTGTTGATGAGGAGTTTGCCTCTTCTTACATCATGATTAATCCATATTTTTTCCAGACATATATTAATTTGGGAGAGAATTTTCTCTCTTCAGGAGATTATAGTTCTGCCTCAGCAATGTTCAGCAAAGCACTTGAGATGAAGCTCCCGTCTGAAGAGACAAGGAGATACATTATAAACAAACTTGAAAAATTAAAATAATATGAAAAGAGATCCTCAAATACAATTCAAGTCCCGTGAGGAGATCGCAGAATTTCAGATTAGCTCGTTACAGGAGACTCTGACATATGTTGCATCCAGTTCACCCTACTACATCAATCTTTTTAAGAATTGCGGAGTAGACCCTTTAAAAATTAAATCCATATCAGACCTCTCACTGCTCCCTACTACAGATAAACAGGACCTGCAGATGCATAATGAAATGTTTCTTTGTGTTCCAAGGGAGAGGGTTATCGATTATGTAACAACTTCAGGAACGCTTGGGGAGCCGGTTACATTTATGCTTACAGAGAGCGATCTGGACAGGCTGGCATATAATGAGATGGTCTCATTTACAACTGCAGGACTGAAGAGTAATGAGGTGTTACAGATAATGACCACTCTTGACAGACGGTTTATGGCTGGACTCGCCTATTTTTTGGGTGCAAGGTCGCTTGGTTCCGGAATAGTAAGGGTTGGAAACGGAATACCGGAACTCCAATGGAGCTCGATTCTTAGTGTTAAACCAGAGTCCTGTATTGTGGTCCCCTCTTTTCTGATAAAGTTAGCTGAATATGCTGCAAAGAATGGCATTGAGTGCAGAGATGCATCTCTTAAAAGAGCGATCTGTATTGGAGAGCCACTAAGGGATATTGATCTGTCAGATAACACTCTGACCAGAAAGATTAAACAACTTTGGCCAAATCTCTCTCTTCACTCAACTTATGCATCAACTGAAATGCAAAGCTCTTTTACAGAGTGTGAACATTTATGCGGCGCTCACCATCAGCCAGATCTTATTATTATTGAGATACTTGATGAAAATGAAATGCCGGTACAGGAAGGAGAGATAGGAGAGTTGGTAGTCACAACTCTGGGCGTAGAGGGGATGCCTTTGATAAGATTTAAAACCGGAGATCTTTGCCGGGCATTTAATAAACAATGCAGTTGTGGCAGAAACAGCACCAGACTTAGCCCAATTTTGGGAAGAAAAGGTCAGATGATTAAATATAAAGGGACAACACTATATCCTTCTGCTCTTTATGACATTCTTGACAATATTGACGGAATAATTAATTATCAGGTTCAGGTTTATACAAATTCACTTGGAACAGACTCAATACTTATAAAGATAGGAACAGAGACCCCAACTGACTCATTTGAGCGCAGAATTAAAGAGCATTTCAGAGCAAGAATAAGAGTTGCTCCGGAGATTAGTTTTGAACCTGTGGAGCTTCTTTCAAAAGCCATAATGCCATTGCAGAGCAGAAAGGCTGTTAAATTTTTAGATGTTAGATAGTACCCCTTTTTTCTTTATATTTGTAGTTAATTGCGTATGAAAAAGATTACCGGGTTACTGATATTATATCTCTTTATCTGCTCGTTCTCTCCCGAATCAGGCGAGAGGTTTTTCTCTGCAATGGCCCGTCATACAGCATCAATTAAAACAGTCTCCGGAACATTTGAGCAAGAGAAAGAGATTAAAGTTCTTAATCAGAAAGTTAAGTCTTCAGGTAATTTCTTCTTCAGTAAACCGGGGAATGTCCGGTTTGACTATACTTCTCCAAAGATGATGTCAATTATTATGACATCTTCAAATATCCATATTTTGTCTAAAAGCGGAACCACCTCATTTTCTCTTGACAAACAGAAAGCTTTGTCAGATTTAGCCAAAGTTATGGAGGCCTGTATGGGAGGTGATATATCTTCAATACCTGACTCTTATGGTGTCGCTTATATTAACGGAGAGGGAAGCCATTCGCTGGTAATTGAGCCTAAGACAAAATCAAAGAACAACCCTTATAAGAGAATTGAGCTCAGACTATCAGTTTCTGACTACTCAATTGAGGAGTTGCTCCTATATGAGAAAAATGATGATGTAACAATTTATAGATTCAGAGGAGTCTCAACAAACAGCAGATTTGCCTCTAATATGTTCAAACCCTGACTTATGGAGAGAAAATACAAAATAGCAGTTTTTTACTATACTCAAACAGGACAGCTTTTTGAGATTCTCAGTTCGCTTCTCTCACCACTGGAAATGATGGGATGCCAGTTGGTTTATAAAAAAATAGTCCCTATTGAGCCATTCGATTTTCCATGGACATCTGAGAAATTTTATGACATCTTTCCCGAGTCCAGAGCAGAAGTTCCCTTTCCTCTTATTCCGATGGATTTTTCAGATATTCTGGATGCTGACCTTGTTGTTCTAGGTTACCAGCCCTGGTTTCTTGCACCGTCAATCCCTGTCGCTTCTTTTCTGAGATTAGAGGAGACTAAAGCCTATCTAAGGGGAAGAGATGTTATAGCTGTCGGGGGAACAAGAAACATGTGGGTTTCTGCTATTAAAAGTATAAGAGAAAGCCTGGCCGGCTCGGGTGCCAGACTCTCCGGCCACATAGCACTTGAGGACAAACATAATAATCTTGTGAGTGTTCTAACAATATTCAGATGGCTTATCGGGAACAAAAAGGAGGCAACAAGATT
>JAGPLK010000038.1:0-4024 GCA_018053445.1 Bacteroidales bacterium
AGTCTTCTGTCAGAATCAATATTCAGAGCCATCCCGGCAAAAAAGAGTATTGCCCCTGAAATAAATCTGGGTGTAGTAATTAATTCAGGAATTGTACCGTAATAATTTTCAGGTGCAAGTGAAAAAAGCCACTCTCCCTGAAGTGAACCATTAACAAGATTAAAGAACACACCCATTGAGATAATTGAGAGAGGCATCTTCCCGTTTCCTACAATAAGATGTGGGTAGATGAAGGCTCTATGGAGATAGTGAAGCATGAAAAGCGAGAAGATTAGCAGATTTCCGTTTTGAGCATCCCTCCCAAACAACAAAAAGATTGTGGCCATTACAACAAAGACAGGAGCCTCCATTAAAAACCACCCTGTTTTTGAATTAATTGTTCTTCCCCATTTTTTGTCAAGAAGTATCCCGTACCCGGCCTCTATAAAATATAGTATTATGAAAACAGCCAGACCAGTTATGGTCATTGCGGCAATTATAAAATAATATGTTTGTAAATTAAAGAGCATTTGAGAATTTGAATTCTATTTGTACCACTGATGTCTCCCCGTTTTTAGCCTCAAAGAAGGCCCCTTTGTCGGTTTTGCATTTAAAATGATCCAGCTTTTCTCCAATTTTACTTTCATGGTTGAAATTAACAGTGAACTCAGAAATAAAACCATCTGATGGTATGGTATCGTGGATTGAATCCAGTGCCCACTCCATATATCTTGCGTTATTTGTATGGTTATTCATATCAATATCCGTGAATTCAACCACCCTGCTTCTGTATAATTTTAGTTCCGTGGGTGAAATAAGTTTTGGCGCAGGTTTTTCTATTGCATTCACGAGATTAACAGATGGGTGATCGTTTCCGATGTGCTGTTCAATCCTCTGTAATCTTCTTGATTCGGTACCAATGATAAGCCATGAGGTTGTGGCAGTTGCTATCTCCTCACCTCCCTCTCCTGTCATAATAAAGTCTCTCAGGCCGAATAGTTTATCGCTCCCTTTATGCCAGGTCTTAAAATAGACCTCCTCCCGCCACTTTGGAACTCTGCGGAAAATAACATGAGATCTGGATAGTACCCAAATAATTCCCTTTTCCATTAAATTATCATAACCAAAGCCCAGTGCATCTGCATGAAGATTAGCCAGCTCTTGCATCATGAGCATCATAGATTGTGGTTTCAGAGCTGCATTCAGATCTGCTTCATAGCTTTTGATTTTATATGTTTCCTGTAAAGATTTCATTAATAGTTTTTTGGTATATTTATTCATAGCAAATGTAGGGAATTCTTGCGGAAAACGATTGGAAAGTATTATCTTTGTATCCCTGTATAACAATCCATAAATTACATTATGAGCACCAAATATGTTTTTGTGATGGGAGGTGTAACCTCTTCCCTAGGGAAGGGCATTATTTCCGCTTCACTAGCTAAGTTACTACAGGCAAGGGGTTTGTCAGTTACAATTCAAAAGTTTGACCCCTATTTAAATGTAGACCCGGGTACACTCAATCCATACGAACATGGTGAGTGTTATGTAACTGAAGATGGTGCCGAAACAGACCTTGATCTGGGGCACTACGAGAGATTTCTCAATGTGCAGACTTCAAAGGCAAATAATGTCACAACAGGCAGAATATACCGCTCTGTTATTGACAAAGAGAGACAGGGTGCATATCTAGGAAAAACCGTTCAGGTTATCCCACATATAACAGATGAAATTAAAAGAAGAATGCTTCTTCTGGGTAAAACCGGAAGGTATGATGTAATCATAACCGAGCTGGGAGGAACTGTAGGTGATATTGAGTCGCTTCCCTTTGTTGAGGCTGTTCGTCAGCTTCAGTGGGAGTTGCCCGATGAAGACTGTATGGTAATACATCTTACTCTTGTTCCATACTTAAGTGCAGCTAAAGAGCTTAAAACCAAGCCAACACAGCACTCTGTCAGAATGCTCCAGCAGAATGGAGTTCATCCGGATGTTATTGTTTGCAGAACTGAACACCCTCTTCCAATGGATATAAGAAGAAAGGTGGCTCTCTTTTGTAATGTAAGACCAAATGCAGTTATTGAATCTATTGATGCTAAAAGCATATACGAGGTTCCACTTACAATGTACAGGGAGAAGCTGGATGAGCTGGCACTAAGAAAATTCAAAATGGATGCCATTGACAAGGCCCCAGAGTTGGATAAATGGAAATCTTTCCTGGAGAGATTATTCAATCCCAAAGAGAGTGTTGAAATTGCACTGGTTGGAAAATATGTTGAATTGCAGGATTCATATAAGTCAATACTGGAATCTTTTATTCACGCCGGAGCACAGAACGAATGCAAAGTTAATGTTCACTCCATACACAGTGAATATATCAATGAACAAAATGTTGCCGAGAAACTCTCCGGAATGGATGGTATTCTTGTGGCACCAGGATTTGGTGAAAGGGGTATTGAAGGTAAGATTACTGCTGTAAAATTTGCCAGAGAGAATAAGATTCCTTTCCTCGGTATATGCCTTGGCATGCAAATGGAAGTGATAGAGTATGCAAGGAATGTTATTGGCCTTGAGGATGCAATGACTACAGAGATCAAGACAAATGCAAAGAGTCCTGTTATAGACCTTATGGAGGATCAGAAGTCTATGACAATTAAGGGAGGTACAATGAGGCTTGGTGCCTACTCCTGCTCTATTAAGGAGGGATCTCTTGCACACAGAATATACGGAAAAACAGAGATTTCAGAGAGGCACAGACACAGATACGAGGTTAATGATGTATATGTAGATACTTTTGAAAAAGCCGGACTTATTCCAAGTGGCCGCAACAGTGAAACCGGGCTTGTTGAGATTATGGAGCTTGATAACCATCCGTTTTTCATTGGAGTTCAGTTCCACCCAGAACTTAAAAGTACCCCGGAAAATCCACACCCTCTGTTTGTTGCATTGGTAAAGGCTGCAATTAAAAAGAAATTATCTTAAATTAGCTTAGATGTGCAGGAATCTCCTCATATTATTTTTAGCTCTTCTCACGGTGCTCTCACCAATGACAGCCTCCTGTCAGCAAACAAAGAGCTCTTCATTAAAGGTGAAGGTGCTGGAGAGCATCCCTCACGGGACAAACATCTATACGCAGGGTCTTTTTATTGATGGAGATATTCTGTATGAAAGCTCAGGTCAATATGGAAGTTCTTTCTTCAGAAGCTCAAATCTTAAAACAGGACAAACTATAAAGACATTCGCCCTCCAGTCAAATTACTTTGCGGAGGGAGCCGTTATGCTGAATAACAGAATATATCTTCTGACCTGGATGGAGAGAGTTGTTTTTGTTATTGATAAAAATACATTCAAAGAGATAGGCAAACTTAATAATCCCAGAGAGGGATGGGGCCTTACATCAGATGGGACACATCTGATTATGAGTGACGGCACTCATAATTTGTACTTCAATGACCCTATGAATTTTATGACAAAAAAAATTCTTGAGGTAAAACTAAATGGTAAGCCTCTAAAGCAGCTTAATGAACTTGAATGGATTGAGGGAGAAATATGGGCAAATGTCTACATGACAGATACAATAGTCATAATTAATCCTCAAACAGGCAATGTCAGGGCAACCATTAACTGTTCCGGCCTTTTACCGGCATCTCTCAGAAGCCCGAGAACAGATGTTCTCAATGGTATTGCATACGATAAGACAAACAAGCAGGTTTATCTAACCGGTAAATACTGGCCAAGGATGTTCAGAGTCTCTGTTCAGTAATTTTTGTTCCTCATCTCCTCCCCGGTCAACCGCAGGCCCCTCCGGAACTTTTCCTCCTCATCCGCTTCGCTTCTTCCGGCGGAGGTTCCTTCGTCCAAAAGGTATCCCTGACCCCCTCCCCAGTCAACCGCAGCCCCTCCGGAACTTTTCCTCCTCATCCGCTTCGCTTCTTCCGGCGGAGGTTCCTTCGTCCAAAAGGTATCCCTGACCCCCTCCCCAGTCAACCGCAGCCCCTCCGGAACTTTTCCTCCTCATCCGCTTCGCTTCTTCCGGCGGAGGTTCCTTCGT
>JAGPLK010000038.1:4124-16009 GCA_018053445.1 Bacteroidales bacterium
CTTCGCTTCTTCCGGCGGAGGTTCCTTCGTCCAAAAGGTATCCCTGACCCCCTCCCCAGTCAACCGCAGCCCCTCCGGAACTTTTCCTCCTCATCCGCTTCGCTTCTTCCGGCGGAGGTTCCTTCGTGTCTCGGTTGACCGGGGAGGGGGTGTGGCAATCTTTTCACAGGGTTTAAGGGTTTGCGGCTGAAACTTTGTACTTGTGCCGCTATAACGAACAGATAGAAAACAAGTTATAGCCGTACAAATCAGCCACTGGCCCGCACGGTTCTCCCAAAATCATCTGCCGAATGGCCAACTCTGGCCTGGCGGGCGGATATCCGCCAAGCCTCACGCCAATTCACCGTCTCCCGCCAAGTTTAAAAGGTGCTTCGCAGTTTATACGGCCGGTTCCCGGCCGGTTATCCGTCATACCCGCACCTCTTTAACGAGAAGATAAATAGTATGTTACAGCCCCACGGATCTGCCGGGGAGTGGGATTCATTAGACTTCTGCTAAGAAAGAGGTTTCTCTGCTCTGATAATGTGTTTTTTCCCTTTAGGGCCATGAAGCCGCTTCACCTCAAACCCCGATTCTCTTAATGCCCTTTTCACAATTCCCTTTGATGAATATGTTACAAGAATTCCACCAGGTTTCAGGGCTCTGAACAGCTCTTTGAAGATTTCATCACGCCATAATTCCGGTTGAGTTTCAGGAGAAAATGCGTCGTAGTATATGATGTCAATACTCTTACCGGCGATCTTTGGAAATGCATCTTCAAACGAGTTCTCAACTTTTTCAAGTATCATCTTTTCACATAGGGTTGTAATTTCATTCCATGGAGAACTGTGAATGTTTTTGCAGATGGACACAGACTCTTTATTTCCGGGAAAGAGAGATGGGTAATCAAGCAGCTCAGCCTCATCAACCGTAACAGGAAATTTTTCTACAGCAATGTAGTTTATACTATTCATCTGAAGATGATTGTCAAGTTCAATGGCAGTGAGCAGACAGTTGAGACCTGTCCCTAATCCCGCCTCAAGAACAGCAATATCTGACCTTTCGGGATATTTGGAAATGTAATATTTAAGACCCTCACGAATGAAGATGTGCAGACTCTCTGAGAGAGCTCCGTGAACGGAGTGGTAAGATTCGTTGTAATCTTCAAGTGTTAATGTATTGGACCCATCTTCGCTTGTGGTAACTCTTCTTCTCATAGTAAAGTATATATAGCGGATGCAAATTTACCTCTTTAACTCTATTTTTTTTATCTTTGCGGGATAGTCAAAGTAAATAAAGATAAAAATCATATAGATGGCACTATTTAATGCTCTGCTAAAAAAGTTCTTTGGAACAAAGGCAGAAAGGGATCTAAAAGAGATCAACCCCTACCTGGCCAAGATTCAGGAGGCATATTCCAGATTCGACAGCCTCTCAAACGACCAGTTGAGGGGAGAGACCGCCAGATTAAAAAAAGTAATTTCTGACAGGATATCTGATGAGGAGTCAAGAATTTTAGAACTCAAAGGTAAACTTGAGGATGTAATGATAGATGTCTCTGAAAAGGAGGCTCTTGCTACAGAAGTTGATAAAATTACAAAAAGAATTGACGAGAAGATAGAGGAGGTTTTACTTGAAGTTTTACCTGAGGCTTTTGCAATCGTTAAATCAACTGCAAGAAGATTTAAGGAGAATGAGAAACTTGAAGTAACTGCTGCCTCTCTTGACAGAGACATAGCCGCAAAACACGATTATGTGGAGATATCGGGAGACAAAGCAATATGGAAGACAAGCTGGATGGCCGGAGGAAACATGATAAAGTGGGACATGGTCCACTATGATGTTCAGCTGATTGGTGGTGTTGTTCTTCACCAGGGAAAAATTGCCGAGATGGCGACAGGAGAGGGTAAAACACTTGTGGCTACTCTGCCTGTATTTTTGAATGCGCTTGCGGCAAAAGGTGTTCATGTAGTAACTGTAAATGATTATCTCTCCAAAAGAGACTCGGAGTGGATGGGTCCTCTCTACCAGTTCCATGGTTTAAGGGTTGATTGTATTGACAAGCACGAACCAAACAGCGAGGCCAGAAAGTATGCTTACAAAGCAGACATCACATTTGGTACAAACAATGAGTTTGGCTTTGATTATCTGAGAGATAATATGGCAATAAATCAGGAGGATCTGGTTCAGAGAAAACATCACTATGCTATTGTGGATGAGGTTGACTCGGTTCTTGTGGACGATGCCAGAACACCGCTCATCATCAGCGGACCTGTCCCAAAAGGAGATGACCAGCAATTTAACGAATACAAACCTTTTGTTGAGAGAATATACAGCGCACAGAGAAATCTGATTACACAGCTTCTCAATGAGGCTAAGAAAAAAATCGCCGAGGGAGACGAGACAGAAGGGGGTAAACTATTATTGAGAGCTCATAAAGGATTGCCAAAATACAATCCTCTTATTAAATATCTGAGCGAACCGGGTATTAAACAAATTCTGGGCAAAACCGAGAACTTCTATATGCAGGACAATAACAAGCAGATGCATATAGTAACAGACGATCTCTATTTTATTATTGAGGAGAAGCAGAAATCTGTAGAACTGACTGATAAAGGGCACGAACTCATTTCAAAAAGTGTGAGTGACAGCAAATTCTTTATCCTGCCTGATATTGGATCTGAAGTAGCCGAGCTTGACAAGAGGGAGATGAGTCCGGAAGATAAGCTTGCAGCAAAGGATTCGCTTCTTGCGGATTATGCAATCAAGAGCGAAAGAGTCCATACGGTTAATCAGCTCCTTAAGGCATACACAATGTTTGAGAAAGATGTTGAGTATGTTGTTTTAGATAACAAAATAAAAATTGTAGACGAGCAGACAGGCCGTATCCTCGAGGGAAGAAGATATTCAGATGGATTGCACCAGGCAATTGAGGCAAAGGAGATGGTTAAAGTAGAGGCTGCAACACAGACCTTTGCAACTATTACCCTTCAGAATTACTTCAGGATGTACCATAAGCTTGCCGGTATGACCGGTACTGCTGAGACAGAGGCAGGTGAGTTCTGGTCAATTTACAAACTGGATGTAGTTGTTATTCCTACAAACAGGCCAATAACCAGAAAGGATCAGGATGACCTTATTTACAAAACAAAACGGGAGAAATATAACGCCGTAATTGAGGAGATTGTTAATCTCACAAAGGCAGGCAGACCTGTTCTTGTGGGAACAACATCAGTTGAGGTATCTGAGCTCCTGAGCAGGATGTTAAAGATACGAGGCATTAAGCATAATGTCCTCAATGCAAAGCAGCACGCCAGAGAGGCAGAAATTGTCGCAGAGGCGGGTCAGCCATCGGCAGTGACCATAGCAACAAATATGGCCGGTAGGGGAACCGATATTAAACTCGGCCCAGGGGTTAAGGATGCAGGTGGACTTGCAATTATTGGAACTGAGAGACACGACTCAAGACGGGTTGACAGACAGCTGAGGGGCCGTGCCGGAAGACAGGGCGATCCGGGAACTTCAAGTTTCTTTGTATCTCTGGAGGATGATCTTATGCGTCTCTTTGGCTCTGAAAGAATAGCAGGGCTGGTTGACAGAATGGGGCTTAAAGAGGGAGAGGTTCTTCAACACTCAATGCTTTCAAAATCAATTGAAAGAGCACAAAAGAAGGTTGAGGAGAATAACTTTGGAATCAGAAAGAGACTGCTTGAGTACGACGATGTTATGAACTCTCAGAGAGAGGTTATATATACAAGAAGAAAAAATGCTTTAAATGGCGAGAGGATTGATGTGGATGTTATAAATATGATTAACGACTACTGCGAATCTCTTGTAGCAACACACCATGGTAACTCAGATTACGAAACATTCTCACTGGATGTTATACGACAGCTGTCAATAGAGCCCGGAGTTGACGAAGCAACATACAATAAAGAGTCTCTGAATGTAGTTACAGATGCATTTATTGACAATGTTATGCAGGTATACAAACGCAGGGTTGATTCGCTTGTTGAGAGGGCCTGGCCAATAATGAAGCAGATATATGAGACTCAGAGTGCGACTTTTGAAAATATCGCTGTTCCTGTAAGCGATGGAAACAAAATTATGCAGTTAGTTGTTAATCTTAAAAAGGCATATGACAGCAATGGAAAGGAGCTGGGGAAGGCTCTAAACAAGATGATCACTCTGCTTATGATTGATGAACACTGGAAAGAGCACCTCAGAGAGATGGATGATCTTAAGCAGTCTGTTCAAAATGCAACATACGAACAAAAGGATCCTCTTCTGATTTATAAATTTGAGAGTTTCCAGCTATTCAAAGGAGTTCTGGACAAAGTTAGCCGTGATGTACTTGCATTCCTGCTCAAGTCTCAGATTCCTCTTTCAGAAAAACGCGAACCTGTAAGTCTGAGAGAGGAGCAGAAGAGAAAGACAGACCTTAGCAGAATGCAGACATCAAGACAGGATTTGGCAGCCTCCTCCGGAGAGCCAAAAACTCAGGCTCCGGTTCATGTAGAGAAGAGAGTGGGCAGAAATGACCCTTGTCCTTGCGGAAGTGGTAAAAAGTTTAAGAATTGCCACGGTGCCAATAGTTAGTGTTAAATTTAAAAATTAGACCAATGTTTGATTTAATAGTTATCGGCTCCGGACCCGGAGGTTATGTAGCAGCAATCAGAGCATCTCAGCTGGGTATGAATACTGCGGTTATTGAGAGAAGTGAACTTGGCGGAATTTGCCTCAACTGGGGTTGTATCCCCACCAAAGCTCTTCTTAAGAGCGTACAGGCTCTCCACTACGCAACACACTCTGCAGATTATGGTTTTGAGATAGATGGTAATATAAAGGCAGATCTGACAAAAATCGTAGAGAGGAGCAGGGGTGTCTCTGCCAATATGAGTAAAGGAATAGAGTACCTATTTAAAAAAAATAAAATAACAGTTATACAGGGTCACGGAAAGATTCTGGAAGCCGGAAAGGTTGAGGTAACTGCTAATGATGGTAGAAAATCAGAAGTTGAGGCCAAGAGTATTATAATAGCAACCGGAGCAAGAGCAAACTCGCTCCCGTTTGCACCAATTGACGGAAAAAAGATTATCTCATACAGACAGGCTCTTGTCCCTGAAAAGCTTCCTGCAAGTATGGCGGTAATTGGATCCGGAGCAATAGGAAGTGAGTTGGCCTATTTCTACCGCTCAATGGGATCTGAAGTTCATCTTATTGAATATCTTGATAATATTGTTCCTTTGGAGGATGAGGAGGTTTCTGCTCAGTTAAGCAGATCTTTCAGAAAGATGGGTATTAAAGTTATGGTCTCATCACAGGTTAAATCTGTTGACACATCAGGGGAGCTTTGCAAACTTACAGTTGTTACTAAAAAGGGAGAGGTGATTGTTGAGGCTGAGCAGGTTCTTTCAGCAGTTGGTGTAATACCTAACATTGAAAATCTTGGACTCGAAGAGCTTGGGGTTAAAACTGAAAGAGGAAAAATATCTGTTGATTCTGCCTATATGACAAATGTAAAAGGGGTTTATGCTATTGGAGATGTAATTGCTACACCTGCCCTGGCGCATGTGGCATCTGCAGAGGGCATAAACTGTGTTGAACAGATTGCAGGTCTTAATCCACCGGCAGTTAACTATGGTAATATTCCGGGATGTACCTATACAACTCCTGAAATTGCCTCTGTTGGGATTACAGAAAAAGCTGCAAAGGAGAAGGGATTGGATATTAAAGTTGGTAAATTCCCATTTACCGCCTCCGGAAAAGCAGCAGCAGCAGGTGATAAAGATGGTTTTATAAAACTAGTTATAGATGCTCAGTCTGACAAGGTTTTAGGAGCCCATTTTATAGGAGCAAATGTAACAGAGATGATTTCCGGTGTTGTAGTGGCACGCAATTTGGGAGTTACTGCCCGTGATTTAATTCATTCTGTGCATCCTCACCCTACGATGAGCGAAGCTATAATGGAGGCCGCAGCTGCATCACACGGAGAGGTAATCCATATTTAACATAAAGTTTATGGCAAAAAACGAAGTAGTTCCCCAGATTAACGAAGTAAACCGAATTGCCGGCGGAACCGAATTAAGAGGTACACTGGTCACAACCAGTGATATCAGAATAGATGGTTTTTTTGAAGGTAAAATTCAGACAAGGGGTAAAGTTGTAGTTGGAGACAACGCCCAGTTTATAGGAGACCTCTTTTGCGGCAGTGCCGACATATGGGGCAGGATGGAGGGTAATCTTGTTACCGGTCATCAGGCAGGCTTCAAAAGCAAAGCAAAATTTGAGGGGGCTCTTCAGTGTAACAGAATCTCTATTGAGGATGGAGCCACATTTAACGGAACTTGCAGAATGATAACAGAGGATGAGTACAACCAGATGGTTGAAAAATACAACAGCTCTGCAAGGAAAAGTAAATAAACAGTTACGAAAAAAAAAGAGAGGCTTAATTGAGCCTCTCTTTTATTTTATAATTATTTCTCTCTGAACTGTTTCTTGATACCAGCTCACCCAGAAAGCCCGCCAGAAACAGTTGCATACCAATTATCAGAGCAACAAGGGATATGTAAAACAGTGGCTGGTCAGTTACCTGTCTGAATTTTAGTCCGCTAGCCTGAGAAATAAGTTTGTCTGCCACAAGGTAAACAGCTGTAACAAACCCAAAGAAAAATGTAAGTGTCCCAAAGGTGCCAAAAAAATGCATTGGTCTTTTTCCAAATTTTGAGAGGAACCAGAGGGTTATAAGATCCAGGAATCCGTTTACAAATCTGTCCATACCAAATTTGCTTTTACCAAACTTCCTTGCCTGGTGCTTTACAACCTTCTCTCCAATATTTCTGAAGCCTGCAATCTTTGCCAGATAAGGAATATATCTGTGCATCTCACCATAAACCTCAATGTTTTTGACAACCTCTTTACGATAGGCTTTTAATCCGCAGTTCATATCGTGCAGTTTAAGTCCGGTAACCCTTCTTGCAACTCTGTTGTATATTTTTGAAGGTAGATTTTTTGCAAGTTTGTTGTCTTTTCTTCTCTTTTTCCATCCGGATACAAGATCATAACCCTGATTAGCTATCATCTCATATAACTCAGGAATCTCCTCAGGGTTATCCTGTAAATCTGCATCCATAGTAACGACCACATCCCCTTCTGCAGCCTCAAAGCCAATAAAGAGGGCAGGCGATTTGCCATAGTTTCTGCTGAATCGTATGGCAGAGATTGTTCTGTATTGTGAGGATTCTCTCTTTATTACCTCCCAGGAGTTATCTGTGCTACCATCGTCAACAAGGATGATCTCATAAGCCAGTTTTTGAGAAGCTAAAGCCCTTTCAATCCAGGAGAGAAGTTCCGGAATTGATTCCTCTTCGTTGTAAAGCGATATGACTATTGATAAATCCATTATTGAAGAAAAATTTAAATATTACTGGGCAAACATATCACCCTTTTTTGTGTAATTCGCAACGATTGCAGAGACAATAAGACCAAAGATAGTATAGTATATAAGTGAAAAAACAAATGCAAGCTTTGGAAGATGCTCCATGACTCCAAAAATTGCCTCTGCTCCTTCAGGGTTTGATGACTCCATTGTTTGTGCAACCATCTCCATTTGCGATGTAGTTGCTTCAGGAAAGAGGAATCCCATATGAAGGAAAAGATAGGCTGCACATATTACAGAAGAGAGCAGGCAAAGAATTGCGCCAAAATTGAACCCCTGTTTAAAAGTAAAGGTTTCAAAATGTTTGCTGTAATCTTTTATGAAATAGTATACCAGATAAATGCTGAGTACCAGCTTAACAATCCAGATTAAAATTCCAATAAAACCTGGCATTTGTGGGAAAACAGCCTGTAAAAGAGTTGCCAAAATGGTAACCAGTGCAAGGATTAGTGCGTTCTGGGCAGCTATGCTCCATTTATTGCTTTGCATAATTTGTTAGATGTTAGGTTTTTGTAAAATTAGTGGTGATTTCAAATTTAGATAAAATTCAGCACTATCCAAAAATAATGAGGATTAGAAAAATATGTTTAAATTTGCGAGATTATTTTGAGACCATACATATTTATTATGATAAACATTACTTTCCCGGACGGCAGCGTTAGGCAGTACCCAAAAGGAGCTACTCCTCTGGATATTGCAAACGGCATCAGCCCAAGACTGGCGGCTGAGGTGCTTGCAGCATCCGTTAATTCTAAGGTTGTGGAGATAACAAGACCCATCAACGAGGATGCTACAATCAAACTGCACAAATGGGAGGATCAGGAGGCAAAAAGTACCTTCTGGCACTCCTCCTCTCACCTTATGGCTGAGGCTCTTGAACTTCTTTATCCAGGTATTAAATTCGGAATAGGTCCATCAATTGAGACCGGATTTTATTACGATGTAGACACGGGAGATAAGAGCATTACGGAGGGTGATCTTAAGAGGATTGAGGAAAAGATGCTGGAGCTTGCAAGAGAAAAGCAGCACTTTGTAAGGAGAGAGGTTAGCAAGGAGGAGGCAATGAAAACCTACTCTGAGAAGGGTGACCAATACAAGTGCGAACTCATAAAAGACCTGGAGGATGGCACAATATCATTTTATACTAACGGCACCTTTACTGATTTATGCAGAGGACCCCACTTAGGTGATACATCTGTAATTAAAGCTGTTAAACTTACATCTATAGCAGGTGCATACTGGAGAGGAAATGAGAATAACAAGATGCTTACCCGTATTTACGGAGTGACATTTCCTCAGAAAAAGATGCTTGACGAGTATCTTCTGATGCTGGAGGAGGCTAAAAAGAGAGACCACAGAAAACTTGGAAAGGAACTTGAACTGTTTGCCTTTTCCCAGAGAGTAGGACAGGGATTGCCTTTATGGCTTCCAAAAGGTGCTATGCTTCGTGAAAGGCTGGAGAATTTCCTTAAGAAGGTTCAGAAAGAACACGGTTACCTCCCTGTTATGACTCCTCATATAGGACAAAAGGAGCTATATGTTACCTCCGGTCACTATGCAAAATATGGCAAAGATTCCTTTCAGCCAATACACACACCACAGGAGGGAGAGGAGTTTCTTCTTAAACCAATGAATTGTCCTCACCATTGTGAGATATATAAAACCAAGCCAAGATCCTACAAGGATATGCCTTTGCGTCTGGCCGAATTTGGAACTGTATACAGATACGAGCAGAGCGGAGAGCTTCACGGACTAACCAGGGTTAGAGGATTTACACAGGATGATGCCCATATATTCTGTCGTCCTGATCAGTTAAAAGAGGAGTTCATAAAAGTAATTGATATTGTCCTTTACATATTCAGAACCCTTGATTTTAAGGATTACACAGCTCAGATATCACTGAGGGATCCGGAAAACAGAGAGAAGTATATTGGATCCGATGAAAACTGGGAGAAGGCCGAGAGTGCAATTATTGAAGCTGCCAGAGAGAAGGGTCTGAATACAGTTGTTGAACTGGGCGAGGCTGCATTCTACGGACCAAAGCTTGATTTTATGGTAAGAGATGCTATTGGAAGAAAGTGGCAACTGGGTACAATTCAGGTGGATTACAACCTTCCGGAGAGATTTGAGCTGGAGTATGTTGGTGCTGATGACAAAAAGCACAGACCTGTAATGATTCACAGAGCGCCATTTGGATCAATGGAGAGATTCATAGCGGTTCTTATTGAACATACAGGAGGAAAATTCCCGCTTTGGCTATCGCCAGAGCAGGCAGTGATCCTTCCTGTAAGTGAAAAATATAATGATTACTCCAAAAAAGTTGCAGATTTTCTAAATAATGCCGATATTCGCGCCTCAATTGACGATCGTAACGAAACTATCGGCAAGAAAATCAGGGAGAATGAGCTCAAGAGGGTTCCATTCCTCCTTATTGTTGGTGAAAAGGAGGCAGAGAGTGGCACAATTTCTGTCAGGAAGCAGGGAGATGGAGATAAGGGTGCAATGAGTATGGAGGAGTTCAGACAACTGATTGAGAGTGAGATAAAAAGACAAATTGAGTAATAACTAAAATAGGAGGACAAATTTATCGCTACACCTTTTAAACCTCGGCCGGGCGGATTCAAACCGAATTCGCAATCATCGGGACCAAGAAGAGATGCCCACGGAAGGTATCCAAACAGCGGCCCGAAAAGAGATGACGGACCACGCGTAAACAATGAAATTTCGGCACCAAATGTTAGGGTTGTCGGAGATAACGTTGAGAATCAGGGAGTAGTTTCACTGAGAGAGGCGTTGGCAATGGCAGAGGCGCTGGAACTTGACCTTGTTGAGATTTCACCAAATGCAGACCCTCCGGTTTGCAAGATTATTGACTACCAGAAGTTCATCTACCAGCAAAAGAAAAAGGCAAAGGAGATGAAGGCTAATGCCAGTAAGATAGTTATTAAGGAGATAAGATTCGGACCAAATACAGACGAACATGACTATCAGTTTAAACTGAAACATGCCCAGTCTTTCCTGGAAGAGGGTTCCAAAGTTAAAGCTTATGTTTTCTTCAAAGGAAGGTCAATACTCTTTTCTCAGCAGGGGGAAAAATTGCTTCTTAGATTTGCTCTTGAACTTGAAGAGTACGGTAAAGCAGAACAGCTTCCAAAACTGGAGGGTAAGAGGATGATTATGATGCTCTCGCCTTCTAAGAAAAAATAGAGAATTTATTTATAAACTTTAAAATAAAGACAATGCCCAAAATTAAAACCAACTCCGGTGCCAAAAAGCGTTTTCAGCTTACCGGATCGGGGAAAATCAAGAGAAAACACGCTTATAAAAGCCACATTCTCACCAAAAAGACAACTAAGCAAAAGAGAAATTTGACCTACTCGGCTCTTGTTTCAACATCAGACGAGAAGAGAATCAAAGCATTACTTGTTGCATAGTACAATTTATTAACCAGGATGCACAGCAGAGAAAGTTTCTCATAGGAGGAGAGCGCTGACATTCGCAAAACAAAAAAGAGATGCCAAGATCGGTAAATTCGGTAGCTTCCAGAGCTCGCCGTAAAAAAATTCTTAAGCTCACCAGAGGTAATTTCCTCGCAAGAGCAAACGTGTGGACCGTAGCTAAAAACACGTACGAAAAAGGTTTAACATACGCATATCGCGACCGTAAAACCAAAAAGCGCAATTTCCGCGCACTATGGATTCAAAGGATAAATGCAGCAGCAAGAGAGCACGGAATGAACTACTCACAGTTCATTGGCAAACTTGCAAAGAACAATGTAGGTCTTAACCGCAAAGTTCTTGCAGATCTCGCTATGAACAATCCACAGGCATTTGAAGCCATCATCAACTCTGTAAAATAGTAGAGCCTTGAATATAAAAAACATAATAAGTAACAAGTGGTTCAGATTTTCAATCTGGGCCATCTTATACTTATTGTGGGTCATATGGTTTGGTAACTGGTGGTTCTTGCTTGGTCTGGCTGTGATATTTGATTTATTTATCACAAGAAAGGTTAAGTGGGCCTTCTGGAAAAAGAGATATAAAAAGGGAGAGAAGAGAAATGGCTGGCTTGACTGGCTGGATGCAATTATTTTTGCACTGGTGGTCTCCACATTTATTAAAGCCTTCTTTTTTGAATCTTATATGATTCCAACCTCTTCAATGGAGAGGTCTCTGTTAACCGGAGACTACCTGTTTGTAAGTAAACTAAGGTACGGTCCAAAGGTTTCTCAGACACCAATCTCCTTTCCGCTGGTTCATAATGTGATGCCGGTTACAGGAGGAGAGTCTTATGTTGAGTGGATTTCAAATCCATACAGAAGACTTAGAGGGATTACCTCAGTGAAGCGTGATGATATAGTTGTCTTTAACTTCCCTCACGGAGACACTGTTCTCAAAGGGGCACCAACTGATGACTATTACACTCATGTCAGACTTAACGGCAGGGAGTATACACATAAAATGTACGG
>JAGPLK010000039.1 GCA_018053445.1 Bacteroidales bacterium
CTCCAATCCGGCATCAGGCCACCCATTCGATATTCAATATAAAACTTATCTCCTCTCTCCCTTTTTAATCGGCTTATAATAGGCTCACTACCCCAGCAATATGAGCAAACCGGGTCAGAAAAATAGATAATATGAATTGGCTTTTCTGTTTTCATCGTATTTGATCAATATGAAGTTTGTACTTAAAGTCCTGTTCAAGAATGTGTTTAATCCACCATTTAATCAAGAATTTGCATACTTCATCCGAATTTGTTGGGATAATGTTTGAGTAATTAAGATTAAAGAGGGCGACTTTCTTGATGTAATACTTGTGCAACGCCCGGTGTTCAGCAATATGAGGAAATTTGTTAACCTTCATATAGTGCTCCTCTTCTTTGAAATGCACTAAACTATAATCTGTAAGTTTAGAAAGAAGCTCTGCCAGTTTTGCAGCCCCGGAATTTATCTCATTTTCAAACACAAAGCTATTTATTATTTCAAAAATTTCCTTATGCTGGTTATCAATCCTCCCTTCATTCACAGTAAGCTCCTCGCTCCAGACAATTGTTTTACAATTAGACATAATTAATACTTTACATTCATCAAAAGTACCAATTTTTTGTTAATACTATTGACAATAAAAAGTGCTATGAAAGAAAAGAGATTATACCATATGAGGAAAGATTACTCACCCTCTCCTCTGAAAGAGAGTTTACTCTCTCCTCATCCATTGAGTCAATTTGAAAAGTGGTTTGATGAGGCAAGGGAGAGTGAGAAATACGAAGTCAACGCTATGATTTTATCAACTTGCGGAGATGATGGGGCTCCATCCTCCCGGGTAGTACTTCTGAAAAAATACTCACCTGAAGGCTATGTATTTTTCACAAATTATGAAAGCAAAAAGGGAGATGATATGGAGAGAAATCCAAAAGCAGCATTACTCTTTTACTGGCCGGGCAGTATGAGACAGATAAGAATTGAGGGTCAGGTAAGCCGAATACCCTCTGCTGAGTCCGATGAGTATTTCAGCAGCAGACCAGCAGAGAGCCGGGCATCTGCCATCCTTTCAAAACAGAGCAGACCTCTTGATGATAAGGAGGCTTTCGATCAAAGAGTGCAGACTCTTGCTGCAGACGGGAGTACAGAGAGACCTCCATATTGGGGAGGATATATCCTGAATCCTCTCTACTATGAATTCTGGCAAGGGGCAACAGGCAGAACACACGACAGATTCAACTACACTAAAGATGGTGACAACTGGAAAATCACAAGATTATTCCCTTAGCCTTTCAGACTAAGCTGAGCCAAAGAGTTTTTCTCTTTTATTATTATCTCCTTCTCGCTGAGTTCTATTATGCCATCTCTCTCAAAACTCTTTAACAGCTTAACAGCACTCTCAACAGAGACTGCGGCAAACTCGGCTAAATCCCTTCTTGAAAGAAGCTGAAAAATATCCGGATGAGACCCCCTTAAAGAATCAAGATAAAGGATGGTTTCAGCCATTCTGCCGTTCATCTGCTTATATAACAGGCTGGACATGGAAGAGAAGAGGTCTGAGTTTTGCTCACAATATCTCTTAATCAAGCTCATGCCAAATCTCCCGTTTTTCTCAATGACAGAAGCAATTGTCTCTTTTTCAACTAAAAAAGCGTGGCAGTCAGTAATTGCTGCGACAGAATAACCATAGATATTTTTATTAAAAACTGCTGAGAGCCCAATGAACTCTCCGGGTTGCACAATCCTGAGGTTATGGCTTTTATCCCCGGGACCCTCTATGTATTGTCGGCATAAACCATTTACAATAAATAGAATATAAGAGGCAAAGGCACCCTGTTTTGCAACAGTATCTCCCCGCTTGAAGAGCACTTGTGTTCTGCTTGATTTCACCATTTCAAGCTCCATGTGATCAAGCGATTGAAAACAAGGAGCCTGTATATTACAGATATACTCCTTATCACTCTCTTTTATAGTTTTCATAATACAAAAGTAATCCATTTCAGTTAAAAAGTTGTCCACAATCAACTCAGAGCTTGTTCAACACCAATTCAAGATTCTTGCCCCGCATTTCACACCGGAGTATCTTTGCAAAAGATTTACAAACAACAAAAAAACGATAAAAATTATGCTTTATACAAATCTTAAACACATTGAATCAGCGTCACAGCATGCGAAGATTCTCAGCGAAAATGAAAATGTAATGGTAATTTGCGGCAGAATGGGACCTATGTGTATACCTGTTTATGGAATAGCAGAGGAGCTTGAGTCTGAGTATACCCATGTAAAATTCTTTGATATGGAGTTTGACAACCCTGAGTCACATGTAATACGCAATCTCCCTGAGGTAAGAGGATTTATGGGAATTCCATTTACTATCTATTACAAAAACGGCAGGGTGGTTAAAGCAACTTCAAGTATACAAACAAGAGAACAGGTGACTACAATTCTTGACAAAGAGTTTGGATCACCAAAAAAATAATTGGCACCATACCATGAGCAATCATTACGACGCAATTATAATTGGGGCAGGCCCTGCAGGACTTACTGCAGGGATCTACCTTTCACGAGCCCGGGTAAAAACTCTGATTCTGAACGAGGGGACCGTTGGGGGGCAGATGGTTCTTACCCACGAAATAGCCAACTATCCAGGTGTGGAAAGCATAAGCGGATATCAGCTGGCTATGATAATGAAAAAACAGGCTCAAAGCTTTGGCTGTGATATAAAATCAAACATTATAGTAAAAGATATAAATCCACATGGGAGAGAAAAATCTGTAATGTTATCTGATGGAACAAAATACACTTCAGATGCATTGATAGTTGCAACCGGCGGAAGATCAAGAACAATAGGTGTTCCGGGAGAGGAACAACTTAAAGGAAGAGGGATATCCTACTGCGCAACCTGTGATGGTGATTTCTTTACAGACAAAGAGATTGTAGTAGTAGGAGGAGGAAACTCAGCACTTGAAGAGGCAGTTTCTCTAACTAAATACGCTTCTAAAGTAACTATCGTACACCAGTTTGACCATTTTCAGGCACTACAGCACTATGTTGACGAAGCAAAAAAGAACCCTAAGATTCACTTTATTATGGAGTCAACAATTGCCGCTTTTCACGGTGATGAAAAACTTGAAAGCGTAGACATCAGGAACCTGAAAACAGAAGAGATATACAATTTTAAAACAGATGGCACTTTTGTGTTTATCGGATATGTTCCAAACACAGAGTCTCTCAAAGGAAAGGTTGATCTTAACCAGTGGGGAGAGATTGTTGTTAAACCGGATATGTCAACAAGTGTTGAGGGGGTATTTGGAGCAGGAGACAGCATAACAAAAAGATTCAGACAGGTAACAACAGCAGTAGGTGACGGGACAGTGGCTGCACTCTCAGCATCAGCATATATAAATGATTTAAAAAAAGTGTGATTCCATTTTGATATGATTTGATTATCTTTGTTTTGATGGAAATAAAGGGCAACATAACTATCCTTGTAGCTATTCTTACCGTTGCATCAATGCTCTTGCCCTTCAGAACAGATGGTCAGCAGAGAAAATCATCAGCGGAAAAGGAGAATATAAGGACAATTGAGATAGACGAACTGGTTGTCAGAGGAGGAAAAATCAGGTACAGAAACAGGGGGAACCCTGCAGTAGAACTTATTGACAGTGTACTAGCCTACAGGGATAAAAACAGAAGCACAAACTTCAGTTCATTAAGATACCAGAAGTACGAAAAGATTGTATTCTCTTTCACAAATCTGGGTGAGAGATTGCAGTCAATGAAGCTCCTGAATAAGTTCAAATTTGTATTTGACAATCTCGATACAACAAGAAGTCCCGGGAGAGCCGTTCTGCCTATGTATATAAGGGAGAGGCTCTCTGACTATGCATATGACGGAGAGACAGGGAATGCAAATGAAACCATCCGGGGTGAGAGGATGGTAACATTTGAGGAGCATATGGACGATCAGGGGATTGGAGAGTGGTTAAACTATCTGTATGAAGAGGTTGATATATATCAGAACAATATCCAGTTCCTAACCAATAAATTTATAAGCCCCATTTCATCTGTTGCACCAACTTTCTACAGATACTATATAACCGATACGCTCATCAGCGGAGGAGAGAGGTGTACAAGACTATATTTCACCCCAAGGAACAAGGCCGATCTTCTCTTTCAGGGCTATCTTTATATCACAATGGACGGGACATATGCAGTAAAGAGAGCCGAGATTGAGGTTAACAAAAACATCAATCTCAACTGGATAAAAGAGAGCCGAATTGTTCAGGAGTTTCGCCGATCAGACCGGGGGGGATGGATTCTTGAAAAAAACGAGACAGCAATAGACCTTGGATATAGCAAAAAAGGTCTGGGATTTTTTGGGCAGCGATCCGTTTCGTACAGAGACCATATTTTTAACGAACCAATACCCCCGCTAAATTTTGTAAAGCAAAATGCCAGAGCAGATTCTGTATTCTCCAGAGGGGACGACTTCTGGGAGAGAAACAGACATCAGGAGCTCTCAAAATCAGAGAGAGGCATTTACGAAACATCTGACTCTCTCAACAATATGCCGACATTCCGCAGGTTTGTGAACCTAATGAGGATTGTTGTAGCAAGTTACCACGACTTTGGCAAGTTTGAACTGGGTCCTGTAAGTACATTTTACAGTTACAACCCTACAGAGGGATCCAGGGCAAGAATTGGAGGTGTGACCACACCCAAATTCAGCAAAAGGGTCAATCTTGATGGTCATATCTCATATGGATTTGGAGATAAACAGTTCAAATATAAACTAGGCACAACGATCTCCCTTACTGACAGAACCATCTATGAATTTCCCGTTAGAAGCCTAAGATTCAGCATTCAGAAAGAGACAAAAGTCCCCGGCGTAGAGCTCTATTTTGTTCACGAAGGGAGCGCATATCTCTCAATAAGCAGAGGGATTGATGATAAACTATTCTATAACAAAACAATCAGAGCTGAGTATTTTCACGAATTTGAAAACCATTTCTCATACAGGCTGGGTTACAACTTTACAAGACAGAAGCCTGGAGGAGGCCTTGATTTTGGAACAATTCCATCGCTTGATATTGGAGAGCTCAGTGTGGATCTCAGATACGCCCCCAATGAACAATATTATCAGAAAAAAACTGTCCGTGTTCCCATTCCAAACAGACACCCAATACTACAGTTTAACTACACATTAGGAAATAAATTACTTGGAGGGGACTATAATTACCACCTTCTCCGCTTTAATGCAAGTAAACGATTCTATCCCTCGGTAATTGGTTACACCGATGCACAGCTTGAGACAGGTTTGGTACTGGGGACGGTACCTTTTCCTCTGCTGGAGATGCACAACGCAAACCAATCCTATATATACCAGGCAACAAGGTATAACCTTATGAACTTTCTGGAATTTGTAAGCGACAAATATGCATCTCTATTCGTTGATCACAACTTCAATGGTTTTATACTCAACAAAATTCCACTTATAAAACATCTTGGATTAAGAGAGATTGTCACGCTAAAAATCCTCTACGGTGGTCTTGGAGATAATAACAATCCAAATTTAAACACTCCGGCTATTATGACTCAGTGGGGGCTTATGCCTCTCCCGAAAGACAAAGATGGCAACCCATCCACATTTACACTTGACAGAGGCCCCTATATGGAGATGAGTATTGGAATAGGCAATATTTTTAAAGTGCTCAGAGTTGATCTTATAAGAAGACTTACATATACAACTAATCCAAATATTACAAAATGGGGTGTCAGATTCAGGTTTAAATTTGATCTGTAATTGCTATATTTGGAGTTGTTATTACTAACCCCCATCAAGAATGAAGATCCCTTTTTTCAAACTAGCAGCTACTATTTTTATCATTTTCTCACTTCTTATGTCAGTCAAAGGAGGGTCACAAAATTTAGCAACGCTAAATAATTACAGAATTCCAATAAACAAAAAGTCTGCATTTATTGGCAAAACATATCTCCCTGAAGAGTTTACAAAATCAGGTCACGATATTGTTTACAAAATATCAAGTGACACTGCTAAACTTTTTAGGATAAACAGAGAGGGTGAAATTTACCTCAGAAATGGGGAAATTTTATATGAGGGAGGACCATTCAGATACTCCGTTACAATTACTGCCAATGAAAGAGGCAATAAAGAGAACTCTCTGAAAATGGAATTTGAACTGGTAAAAGATGAGTTTATTAACAATATTGTTGTAGCACACAGAGGCGCCTGGAAAGAGTCAGCTGCCCCGCAAAACTCACTTAAAGCTCTTGAAAATGCAATAGCTCTTGGATGCTCGTGGAGTGAATTTGACCTTTGGATGTCTTCTGACGGAGTGCCTGTCTGCAATCATGACCCATCAATTAAGGGTCATATGGTGGAGGATACCCCTGCAAGTGTACTTACATCAATAGAACTCTCTGCTGGAGAGTATCTCCCTACTGTTGAGCAGTACATAAGGAGAGCAATGGATCAAAATAAAACAGGATTGGTTGTTGAAATAAAACCATCAGGAAAGAGTCTTGACAGGACGCTTGAGCTTACTGAAAAAGTTGTGAAATTGATTCATAAGCTTAAAGCCCAGGCGTGGGTTTCATACATTAGCTTTAGTTATGAATCACTTGAGCAGGTATTAAAAATTGACCCTTTGGCAAAAACAGCATACCTTGGCAGTAATAAAACTATTGAAGAGATAAGTGAAAGCGGAATATGGGGAGTCGATTTCAACATTAGTCTGTTCAAAAAAGATCCACTGCTGGTCAAAAAAGCAAAAGAGAGAGGTCTGACAGTTAATGTATGGACAGTTAATTCAGAAGATGATTTAAGATCTATGATGAATCTGGGCGTAGATTATATAACAACTAACGAACCTGAGCTACTTTTTAAAATTCTTGCAAAATGAAAACAATAAAATCTATACTTTTTATAATTACTCTTTTTATCATCTCAAGTGCCAGCGCCCAGAGCCACAAGACCTACAGCGAACCCCGAGACAGGGAGATATTTGAGAGCTACATAAAATTTATGAAGGGCAAGGAGAGGCTTCCCATTGATAAAGTGGTGGTAGAGAGCGCTAAGTTTTTCCTCTCTGTTCCATATGTTGCACACACCCTGGAGATTGAGCCCGAGGGGCTTGTTATTAACCTCAGAGGACTTGATTGTACAACTTTTGTAGAGACTGTTCTGGCCTTGTCCAAAACCATCAAGAGCAGTGACCCCACTTTTGAAAAATTCTGCGACAACCTGAAATTTATAAGATACAGAGAGGGAGAGATAACCGGATTTCATGACAGACTTCACTATACTACAGACTGGATGTATGAAAACGAGAGAAAAGGGTTACTACAGAGAGTTATCCATACTCCTGAATGGGAGCCCCTTAAAGTAGACCTCTCTGTTATGTCTTCCAACCCTGATAAATACAAGCAGCTTGCAAGCAATGAAACCCTTATTCCCTTCATTAAGGATAAAGAGAAGGAGATTAGCTCCAGAGAGCACCACTATCTGCCTGCGGAGAAAATAGAGAAAAACAAAACTCACTTTCGCAGCGGAGATATTGTAGGTTTTACAACAAAAATAAAAGGGATGGATGTAAGCCACATGGGAATAATTTTCAACGAAGGAGGCAGGCTAACATTTATCCACGCATCACTTTCTCATAAAAAAGTACTGGTCAACAGAGAACCTCTCTCAGTTTACCTTAAGAATACAAAAGGCACAGGAGTTGTTCTTGCAAGAGTATCTGAATAATAGCCTTTTTTAACTACCTTTTAAAAATTGCACCCAGAATCCCTCTGACAATCTGAGTTCCGACGCTCCTTCCAATACTTGTCGCTGCAGAGCCCAATGCTTTGTCCAGAGTGGATTTTGAACTACCTCTTCTGCCTGATGAAGATGCAATCCTTCTATACTCCCGTTCCCTCTCCTTTTCCAGTCTAACCTGCTCTTTTTCCAGTCGGATCTGCTCTTTTTCCCTCTCCTGAGCCATTTTTGCATCCTCTTCCTGCCTCTGCTCTATCAGCCTCTCGCCCGAAATCCTTTCATATGCAGACTCTCTGTCAAATTGCCTCTCGTACATTCCAAAAAGCCTGCTCTGCCTTATAAGAGTATCTCTCTGCTGAGGTGTAATGGCACCTATCTGACTCATAGGAAATAACATCTTTGCCCTCTCAACTACAGAGGGTGCTCCCTTTTCATCAAGGAAGGAGACAAGAGCTTCTCCTGTTCCAAGTTCCAGAATAGCTCTCTCTGTATCAAACGCCGGATTTGCTCTGAAGGTTTGAGCAGCAGCCCTTACCACCTTCTGATCCTGAGGAGTAAAGGCCCTTAGTGCATGCTGTATCCTGTTGCCTAGTTGCCCAAGCACCTCCACAGGAATATCTGCCGGAGATTGCGTAATAAAATAAACTCCCACACCCTTAGATCTAATCAGTCTGACAACCAGCTCCACCTTCTCTCTGAGAGCTTTTGGAGCATCTTCAAACAGCATATGCGCCTCATCAAAAAAGAATACAAACTTTGGAACAGGGAGATCTCCTACTTCAGGCAACTGGTCATATAACTCTGAAAGAAGCCATAACAAAAATGTAGAGTAGAGTTTTGGGGACATCATAAGTTTATCTGCAGCCAAAATATTAAGAACCCCTTTTCCTCCTTCCATCTGCATAAGATCAAAAATATTGAAGGCCGGCTCACCAAAAAACTTATCAGCCCCCTGGCTCTCCAGCGCCAGAAGAGCTCTCTGAATAGCACCAATACTTGTTGTTGAGATATTCCCGTAGAGAGATGTGTACTCTTTAGCATTTCTTGAAGCCCAGTCAAGCATTGCTCTCAGATCTTTGATATCAATAAGCAGAAGCTGTTTCTCGTCAGCTATTCTGAAGACTATATTCAGCACCCCCTCCTGTGTTTCGTTAAGTCCCATCAACCTGGCTAAAAGCAGAGGCCCCATCTCAGAAATGGTTGTTCTCATTGGATGCCCCTGCTCCCCAAAAACATCAAAAAATCTTACCGGAGCACCACTAAACAGAAGAGAAGAGGGATCAATTCCAAACTCACTGATTCTTGCATCAATAAATTTATTGGTTCCTCCTGCCTGACTTACCCCTGAAAGGTCTCCCTTCATATCAGCAAGAAAACAGGGAACCCCGGCATTGCTGAATGTCTCGGCCAGTACCTGAAGCGAAACAGTCTTTCCGGTTCCTGTTGCACCTGCAATCAATCCATGCCTGTTAACCATCTTTGGATTCATAAAAATTGGTGACTTTGAGTGAGCCACATACATTCTGTTATCCTTGTCAATCATAATTTCTTCCATTTAATTGATTTAAATATACAAATATTAATTCAAGAAAATTTATGAAAAAATTTTATTCAACTAAATTTGAACAGAGTTTTTAATTACACTTTATGGTCGCATTGTACCCATAAAATCTTATATAGTATACTATTTTACTTATTTATAGCCATACTTCTTTTTTACACTTGATTTTTGCTGATTAAAAAAAATGATTATCTTGCGCACCGGAAAAAATGTACATCCAACAATAATTACTGATAATTAATGATACTACACGAGCAGTTCATTAGAATGGCCAAGAGAAATCCAGAAAGGATGGCCATAATTGACAGAACTCTTGACAAAAGAGTAACATATTCAAAGGCTCTTATTGGAGCTATAATCCTTAGCAAGAAATTCAGAAAATACGATCCGGGATTCGTTGGAGTAATGGTTCCTACATCTGCCGGATGCGCACTGGCAACATTAGGTGTTTTGATGAGTGGCAGAATCCCTGTCATGATTAATTATTCAACCGGAGCAGAATCCAATGCAAAATATGCTCAGCAGAAGTGCGGATTCAAAACCATTATAACATCAAAAGCCTTACTGGAAAAGGTTGGGTGCCCAAAGAGCGAAGGGATGGTATTTATGGAGGATATTATGGCAGGAATAGGAACCGGCGATAAAATCAAAGCGGCTCTTTTAAGTAAGCTTCCGGCCTCAGCTATCATAAATATGACTTATAAAGGGGGAGAAGATGATACAATAGCTGTACTCTTCACAAGTGGCAGTGAAAAAGACCCAAAAGCAGTTCCCCTGACTAATAAAAATATATCATCAAATATTGAGAGCTTTGGCAGCTATGTAGGGATTACAGAAAAAGATACAATTCTCTCAAACCTGGTCTTTTTCCATATTTTTGGTCTTACTGTAAATCTATGGACTCCATTATATTACGGCATTACTATGGTAACATATGCCAACCCTCTGGATTTTCAGACTGTCAGCAGAATTGCCAGAGAGGAGAGGCCTACTATGATGGTAGGAACACCTAGTTTCTTCTGGGGCTATCTTCATAAATCAGAACCGGGAGATTTTAAGTCTGTGAGGATTATGGTATCGGGAGCTGATAAATGCCCTGATGCTTTGAGAGATGGTTATATCCAAAAACACGGCGTTACTCTGCTGGAGGGTTATGGAGCTACAGAGACATCTCCGGTAATTTCAGTTAACTCTCACGATTATAACAGACCGGGCAGCACGGGCAAGCCTATCCCGGGTGTTCAGGTAAGGATTGAACACTTAGAAAGTGGTGAGGAGTGTAATGTGGGAGAGATTGGAAAAATCCTTGTTAAAGGGCCTTCTGTCATGAATGGATACTATGAGGATCCCGAGCAGACTAAAGAGGCTATAAAAGACGGGTGGTACAATACAGGAGATATGGGATATCTTGACAGTGATGGTTATCTGTGGCACTCAGGCCGGTTTAAGCGATTTGTAAAAATTGGTGGAGAGATGGTCTCACTTGTTAAAGTTGAAAATACGCTAGAGAAATATCTCCCGGCCGGAGTCTCTTGTTGTGTAGTTGATGTTCAGGATGAGGTGCGTGGATCATCAATAATTGCAACAGTAACAATTGAAGTAAACAAATCAGAGATTCTGAAGAAAATGGGAGAAGAGCTTCCTAATATTGCCTTGCCAAAACACTTTGTTGTCATTAGAGAACTACCAATGATGGGGACCGGTAAGATCGATTTCAGGAGCGTTTCAAAAATTGTACAGGAGATATTTGACAAAGAATCATAGGTTTTGTCGCTGGTTTTCCTTAAATTGCGTTAAGAAACATTAAGGAGACTTGGAAATCATGGAAAAACTTGAATTCAAAGTAGAACCGGAGATATATGAGAATATATCTGCCGGTGTGCAAAAGGCCTTTGTTTCAAATGTAAAGCCATCAGAACTGCACAAATACTTTATCCTTACAGAAGAGAATAAGATTGATGTCAGATATTTCAATGAAATTATTTTCACTCAGGGAGAGAATCGCTGCTCATTCAAAATCGGTTATGCAGAGATAGATTTTCTAATTCCTAATGAATTGCTCGATTCGGGTATTGAAGATCTTACTGACTATTATAATTACGACAAAATGCCCCCTGTTGAAATTGTTTTTCAACTAAAGGAGCGTTTGTCATAAATAGTGCATCATCCCTTTTCTGCAATTATCTGAAGGGCTCTTTTATTAAGGATCTCCAGGTTCCTTCCGGAAATTGATATTATTCCATCCCTCTGAAAATCTGACATAGTATTGATAATACTCTCCTTGGAATACCCAAGAGTGGCTGCCATCTCCTCTCTGGTAAATGGCAGATGTATCTTGTTACTTCTAAAGACTCTCTCTACACTAAGAATTAACATGGCCAGTGCTCCGTTTGCATTTTTATGGCTCAGAGATATAAGAGTATGAACTACACCATTAGTCAGTTCAGACATCATAGTAACTATGTATACCGCAAACTCCCCGTTCTCACTAATTAATTTCTCAAAAACATCCCTGTCAAAAATTCTCACTTTTGAAGGGGTAATTGCGACAGCAGAAAACTCCAGCCGCTTCTGGACAAATGAGCACATTAGGCCTATAAAATCTCCTTTAACGGCAAAGTTAAAGGTGGTATCTCTCCCGGCTGCCTCAAGATTAAGTTTTGCCATTCCCTCTTCAAGAAACATAATGTGAGAAGCCAGGGTCCCCTGTTTAATAATAGCTTCACCTTTATTGTAGTCCAGAAGGACAGATGTCTTAAGGAGCTGCTCAATTTCACTCTTCTTAAGTTTTCCGGCCCAGGAATAGATCTCTTGTGTTATCATTAATGCTTCCCTCTCTTTATTTATCAAAACATGTAATATTACATATTTTTTTATTAAAAACTACACTCCCTGTTTAGCAAGAGAGAGTTTTTACTTCCGTAAATTTGCAAAAGAACAAATAAATAAACATTATGGCAGATTCAAGATTCAGGGTAAAAGCACACAGTGAAAGCCCTACAAAGACAATAGTAAAAGCAAGACAATTCGAGATAGTAGTAGATGAACCGGCAGAGCTGGGAGGGACAGATCTTGGAGCTAATCCGGTGGAGTATGTACTTGCAGCATTTGCAGGATGTCTCAATGTTATGGCCCATGTAATAGCTAAAGAGTTGAATTTTGAGCTCAGAGGTGTAGAGATAGATCTTTACGGAGATCTAAATCCTGCAAGATTATTTGGGATGAGTTTTGATGAAAGAGCGGGCTACAAGCAAATTGTTGTCACTCTAAAACCTGACACAGATGCTGATGAGGCAACTCTTGCAAAGTGGGCTGAGAAAATTGAAGACAGATGCCCTGTAAGCGACAACTTACAGCATCCAACCCCAGTCAAGATTGAGGTTAAAAAACAAAAATAAGCAGTTGATCAAATTAACCCCCCGGATGCCGGCCAGATATGTTTCTGGCCGGCATCTTTTTTTTGTAAATTGCACTCATAATCCCTAAATATGAGTTCCCATGAAAAATTATCTGACAGCAATTCTTTTTACAATTGCTTTAATTTTCTCCGCAAAGAGTATTTTCGCGACAAATTTATCGTCAGAAGCTTCACCTGTAAGAGCTAAGCTTGACTCTCTCCTACCGGTAAGAGGCTTTTGTATTGCTCTGCCTACACCCGACAGAATGGACGAATTTATAAATTTTATAGAGACTGAACTAGCCCCAAGAGCGGTAAACACCCTAGTTCTCAGAGTTGAATACAAATACAAATGGAAGAGCAGACCTGAGCTCATTGACACTCTCGCTCTCTCAAAGCGGGAAATTAAGAGACTCCTGAAAGTTTGCGAAAAACACAACATAAAGATGATTCCCCTAATTGATCTTCTCGGCCACCAGTCCGGGAGGGGTGGTCTCAACAAGCTGCTCTCAACATATCCTCAATTTGAGGAGACCCCCCTTGAGTTTAGCAATGAGCCTTCAAGGCTTCCAATGAATGGCTTTAATATGAGAAGTTACTGCCCAAACCATCCGGAGGTTCATAATGTAATATTTGATGTAGTTGATGAGATTTGTGATGTTTTTGAATCTGATACATTCCACGCAGGTATGGATGAGGTTTTTGACATTGGAAACGACAGATGCCCTCGCTGTGCAGGCAAAGACAAAGCCGAATTGTTTGCTCAGGAGGTTTGGACAATCAGGAACCATCTCGCCTCAAAAGGGCGTAAGATGTGGATGTGGGGAGACAGGCTCCTTGACGGAAGAACCATCGGCCTTGGAAGATGGGAGGGAAGCTACAACAATACCCACAGGGCTATTGATATAATACCCAAGGATGTTACAGTTTGCGACTGGCATTATGAGAGGGCAGATGTAACAGCAGCCCTATTTGCAATGAAAGGAATAGATGTTATGACTTGTCCGTGGAGAAACCCTCAGGCTGCAGTACTCCAGGTGGAGGATATGGTAAGATTCCGCAAGAATACAGCCAAAGTTATGCAACCAAGATTCAGGGGTGTCATGCACACAGTTTGGTCAAATGTTGGAACATTTCTGGATGGTTTCTACGGAAAAACTACAGATAATACTCAGGGAGATCAGACACCATGGGAGGCATTCAGAAGGATGTACGGCCGAATCGCTTTATTACCTCAAGAGTAGTGGTATCTGAGGCAAAGACAGAGTAAAGTCCCTGAGGCTCCTGAGCCGGATCACCGGAGTAAGGGTCACCACTTCGCCAGTCAAACCGGCCTGAAAGAGTATCGGCAAAACCTCCCCATCCCCAGAAGTTAGCCCCGGCAAGAGCTCCCCCTACAGCGGAGCTCTTTTTAACTCTCTCAGCTATAAAGCCGAAATATCTATCCCTCGCCTCCACTGTGCCTCTCCTGTCAAACAGGAAACCATCCCTTGGATAGCCAAACTCCTCAAGAACAAGTGGTTTATTGAGCTTTTCAGCAATCTGAATGTGACTCTCAATATATTTCTCAGTTTCATCAATAGAGTATGGCAGTTTCTCCAGAATACTATCTTTTGAAGCCCATCCCCAGTTATATGGCCAGATGTGCATATTAAGATAATCAATATCCGGATATGAATGAATCTTTTCAAAGAGCTCCATATCAACCTCACAGCCGTACAAGCCTTCGCTTCCGGTTGAGACCATATGGTTTGAATCAATGGATTTAATAAGAGAGGCAACACTTGTAACCCAATCATAAAATTTCTCTTTCCCCTCTTTGGAAAATGCTCTGGGCTCGTTTGCAACCTGCCAGGAGAATATGGCGGGGTCCTCAGTATATGGTTTTCCTGTAATGCTATTCTCTCTTGAGACGATGAATCTGACATGCTTTGCAAACATCTTTTTGCAAGAGTCACAAAACACAAATTTTGCAACATAATCTCTGAAAGGAATCCATCCGGCAATAGCGGGAATGGGTGCCTTCTCCTCGCCTGACCACATTAGATATTGAGAATATCCGCCTGACCACTCCCATGAGTTTCCCAGGTAAAGCACTGCAGTCATATCTCTCTTTGCCAACTCCACCATAAGCCTGTCAAGACCTTTAAGTAGAGTATCGTTGTATACTCCCGGAGATGGCTGAAGTATAGGCTCAATTTTTGAGTGCACCCCCCTCTCACCCTCAGCTCCAACAAGTACCCTGATATTTTCCAGCCCCAGCTCTTTTAAAAAATCCAGTTCTCTGAAGAGGCGTAATGTATCTCCACCCTCGCCTTCAGAAGCTAGTATAGCAGCATACCACATATTGGTTCCCATAAAATAGTATGGTTTGCCATTGAGAATAATCTTACCATCCTGAACCCTGGCAAACTCCTTACCCCTCTCTCCTTTTGTACAACTTAACAGAGTCAAAAGAGCAATAAGGGCGATATACAATATTGAGTTTCTCATAATCTTCTGGTAATTTTGATAAGTCTTTCGCCTGTACCTATAGAGTACCCCCCGGCAAAGTGAACAACTCTTCCGAATGTATCAGCAACTACTACAAGAGGTGATGGTACCTCTTCTGAAAAACCTAAAGATGCCGCCGTTGAGTTTAAAAGCTCGCCTGAAGGATCATCAATAAACATGAAGTTTGAAGGTATGTCAAGGTCCCTGCTCTTTCTAACAGCTGAATTAAGAGAATTGCTATCAGGATAAATAAAGAGAACACCTCTGCCCCAATCATTAAACTCTTTACTATACTTTACAATATCTGAAAAGATATGGTTTCCGGGTTCATCGCCAAATTTTAAAAAGACAAGAATAAAATAGCCCCTGCCGCACCTCTCAACTATTGATTCGTCAACACCTATATTTGCCAATACTCTTAAATCCTCTTTGTCCTCCCTTAAGATTAGCGGGACCTCAGAGCTCTTTCCTGTTTTTATGTTAAAGAACTGCATCCTGGTCAGTATCTTGCCATCAGCCATCCTCGTTCCACTGGTAAGAAGATAGTATCCGGCATCTAAGGAGAGTTTCCCATCCTCTCCAAAAACACTT
>JAGPLK010000111.1 GCA_018053445.1 Bacteroidales bacterium
TTATAACGGTCATCCCAAATCCAGCCGGATTAGATGACTCTTTTATTGATGACAATCCATTTATCCCAGTACCTCTTAAAAGATTAATAAAAAGAGTCTCAATTTTATCATTAAGATTATGAGCAACTGCAAGGTAAGCAAAACCATTATCAATACAGAGCCGGGAGAACCATCCATACCTTAAATCCCGGGCTGCCATCTGAGTTGAAATGCCCTTTTCCCTTGCATAGGATTCTGTATCGAATCTCGTTGAATAACAATTAATCCCCCTCTCTCTGCACCAATCCTGGACGAGAATCATATCTCCGTCACTCTCCTCTCCCCTTAAAGAAAAATTTACAGTAGCAACAGAGAAGTTATTATAACCTATTGAGTGAAACAGATGAGCCATTGTCATTGAATCCACCCCTCCGCTTACAGCAAGAAGCACTCCCGGAACCTTACTTCCGGAATCCTCCTCTCCGGGAGTTACCAGAGAGAGCAACTTACTCTTAAACCTCTCCCTTAGCATAATAAATGAATCTATTTCTTTATCCGGCCAAATGTGTAAGAGAATCCAACTGACAGAATCTCCTTAAATTGAACTCTTTTATCAAGGAGACCATCCTTATCAGGAATTAATATATTATCGTCGTAAATTAGATTTGTCCTTATATTGGCAGAGAAATACCTGTTAATTTTACTGTCAATAAAAAGATCCCAGTAAACTTTTATGTTTTGCGGATTATGCAGAAAATCAGAGAAGAAGACGAGATTGGAGGCAATGGCAAGATCTTTTGTCAGTTGTTGTTTATAATCAATTTTCAATTGAGCTCCAAGTTCAAGTTTAGCCGGCTGATCAATTCTGTTACCATATTTTACCCTCAGACTCTCCTGTGATACAACCACAAGATTGCTGGTAAGCGGTGAAAAGTTAATTGAAACAGGTTTTGCCGGTTTATAATCAAGACCAATACCAAAAGAGAGGTATGCAGGAGAGAAAGGGCCTGAGACAAGAACCTTGTTGCCGGATGCGGGATAGTTAAACGAGTTTGTGAATTGAGATCTGAAATTAAATGCAGCTGAAATAAAGACCTTCTTAAAAGACTTATAGCCGAATTTGCTGTCAAAAATTATCTTATCATCGCTCTTCTTAAATCTATCACCAAAAGAGTTAATAAACCCCCAGGCAAGCTGAAGCCTGTTTTCCCAGAACATTTTATCAATCTCCCAGTGGTTGAACTTATTAACATATGCATTGAGTGCCACAGAGGAGAACCCCCCGGCAGCCCAGTTAGTCAGCGACATCTGAGAAAATCCTATCTGAATCTGAGTGCCCTTTGTCCATGGATTTGGCTTTACAGGCTCCTCAATTGCCGGCTTAGGTATCTTTATACTATTTGCAATATCAAAAGCAATCTTTTGGTGAGCACTTAAATTAACAACCTTTTCTTCACCCTTTATCTCCTGGCCCTTTGCAACATAAAAGAGTCCCAAAGTCATGAGAATAGTTAACAGATATTTAATCTTATTCATATTAAAATAAAAATTGTTAATCCTCCAGAACATCGTCTGAATTATATTTGAAGCCTAATCTTTTACCTGTCTGCAATTTAGCACTCTCAATCTTGTCATTTATCTGCTCAACGGAGGCCATTTTGACAAGGTCAAATGGTGGAACAAGAAGATCAAAAGATAGTGTATATAGTACAGAGGTCTCAACAATTGAAACCAACTCTTCTCTGGTAAGCTGTTTTTTCCCGAATGAAGAGACAGATCTCTTTGGTTGTCTCTTCCCCTCTACCATAAAGAACTTGTCCTTATTTACAAAAATTCTGGCCACAAGATAACCAAGGTCCTCCTGTCTGTTAAACTTCAGAGAATCTGACAAGAAATTATAGACATTAATTATCCCGCAATATGAATTTACAGGATCGGCTTTGAGGAATTCTGTTTTCCAGACAGCGTGATCTCTGTCAAACTGAAATATATCTGAGTGCATGCTAAAAATAAGCACATCATCGGCAAATTTAAGCTCTGCTTCAAATTTTCCTCTGTCTCTGTATTCCAGCCTGACACGCCTGTCATTACCGTTAAAATTCTCAAGAAGATCATTAAGATCATTACTCATCTCATTAAGAACATCTTTAAGTTGATTAAAGACCTCCATGGTCTGATTGAAGACATGGACCTTGGTCCGTGACTTCTCGTTTAGTCCCCCGAGAATATCCCTCTGTCGGGACGGTAAATCTGATGCCATTTTTAAAAAAAATTAAATATTAATATGCTCTTGCAAATATAACTCTTCTTTTGGATGGTTTTCCGGAATAGATACAAAGACCCTCCTCCTCTTTTACATTTTCAAGAGGAATACATCTTATGGTTGCTTTGGTTTCAGCCTTTATCCGCTCCTCTGTTTCAGCAGTTCCGTCCCAATGACAGAGAAGAAATCCCCCATCCTCAATTTTTAATTTAAATGTCTCCCAGTCATTCACTTCAAAAGTGTTCTCCTCTCTGAATTTATACGCTTTATGGTATATGTTATCCTGTATTTCATCCAGGAGTGCTTTAATATGTTCTTCAACACCCTCTCTGTTGACAGAGCTCTTAGTAAGAGTGTCTCTTCTTGCAAGCTCAATTGTACCATTCTCAAGATCACGGGGTCCTATTGCTATTCTGACAGGTACACCCTTGAGTTCCCATTCCGCAAACTTAAAACCGGACCTCAAATTATCCCTGTCATCAATTTTTGAAGTAATTCCAAGCTTTTCCAACCCCTCTTTTATCTCCTTCATCTTAGCAATTATCTTCTCACTCTCCTCATCGGTTTTAAAGATAGGAACCATAACAACATGGATAGGAGCAAGTTTAGGAGGAAGTACAAGGCCGTTATTGTCACTGTGAGCCATTATAAGTGCACCCATGAGTCTGGTAGAAACCCCCCAGGATGTAGCCCATACATACTCAAGTGATCCCTCTTTACTTTGATATTGAACATCAAATGCTTTGGCAAAATTTTGTCCAAGAAAATGCGATGTGCCAGCCTGAAGAGCTTTCCCATCCTGCATAAGAGCCTCAATACAAAGTGTATCTAATGCGCCGGCAAATCTTTCACTCTCGGTTTTAGAACCGACAAGAACCGGCAAAGCCATAAATTCTCTTGCGAATTTTGCATAAACCTGAACCATTTTTTCAGTCTCCTCAATAGCCTCCTCTTTTGTGGCATGAGCTGTATGTCCCTCTTGCCAGAGAAACTCGGCAGTACGAAGAAACAGCCTTGTTCTCATTTCCCACCTTACCACATTTGCCCACTGGTTTACCAGAATCGGAAGGTCTCTGTAAGACTTGATCCAGTTTTTATAGGTGTTCCAGATAATAGTCTCTGATGTTGGTCTGACAATAAGTTCCTCTTCAAGCTTTGCATCCGGGTCCACAACTACACCGGGTCCGTCCGGGTTGGTCATAACTCTGTGATGTGTTACTACAGCGCACTCTTTTGCAAAACCTTCCACATGTTCAGCCTCCTTGCTGAGAAAAGATTTTGGAATGAACAGAGGGAAATATGCGTTGACATGACCTGTCTCTTTAAACATTTTGTCAAGCTGAGCTTGAATCTTTTCCCAAATTGCATATCCGTATGGCTTAATAACCATGCAGCCTCTAACAGCTGAATTTTCAGCTAAATCGGCTTTGATTACAAGGTTATTGTACCAAAGTGAATAATTTTCCTCCCTGTTGCTAATCTCTTTTGCCATTTTTGGTAATTATTTTGTTTTATATGGTACGTTTTTTGTCTATATTTGCAATGAAGGCACAAAAGTACAAAAAAAAACAAACACAGGAGGTGTGATATGAAAAACAGCATTTTTGCTCTGGCCGTAACAGGATTAATCGCAGCAGCTTGCGGGACTTCCGGCCAATATGCGTCTTCAAGATTTGATGACGCAATTTACTCCGGTCCTGAAAACAAAGTATATGTCTCTGCTACAGACTCAAGACTTCAGGATCTGAAAAATCGTACTGCCGAAACCTCTACACTAATTGTCAATGGTAAAAAAGCTCAGGTTGTCTATATGGACGAGAATAAAACAGTTGACATACCGGTAAACATTGACGAAGATAATACATATCTGGTCATTGATGAATCAATCTCTTACGAGGAGCTGCTCAGAAAATTTGATTCACCTGACTACACTATCAATCTTCATATTGAGAGCAGATGGGATGACTGGGACTATTACAGGCCATGGATGTGGGGATACAACCCGTGGAGCTGGAGATATTACAGCAGTTTCCACAGACCCTGGAGTTTCTATTCAGCTTATCCTTACTACTGGAGAGACCCGTTTTTCTATGATATGTATTACTCATACGGAGCATATTACGATCCGTGGAATCCATACTGGTACTATGGCGGACACTATCCTATCTACAACTACTACGGAAATTACGGATACTCTCCATACGGCGGATATTCAAATCCATACCATTACTATTATACCGACTCCAATTACCAATACCAAAACAGTAACAGAATTCGTGGAAAAGTATACGGAAAAAGGGTAACTGACACCAGGCAGGGTGGTACTGCAGATAACAGGGAGAGAGCTGTAATAACAAATATACCAAGACAGACAACTTCTGCAACCAGGACTACCGCAAGAGGCAATCAGCAGAGTACTTCAGCTCCTGTGAATAATAGTATATACAGAAGAGGAA
>JAGPLK010000004.1:0-10853 GCA_018053445.1 Bacteroidales bacterium
ACCACCTCTGCGGACATGATGGCCATATGGCAATCCTCATTGGTGTGGCAAATGTTATTTCAAAGGCACGGGACTACCCGGGTAAGGTGTGGCTCTTTTTTCAGCCTGCAGAGGAGATAGGAGAGGGGGCTGCCCGTATGGTGGTGGATATCTCAAAGCACAGAATCAGCTTTGATTACTCCTTTGCCCTGCATAACAATCCAAGACACGAACTAAACAAGGTTATAATGTACAGCGATGTTTATGCGGCCGCATCTGTGGGAATGGAACTGCTCTTCTCAGGCTCGCCTTCACATGCTGCCTTCCCCGAGCAGGCTGCCAACCCAACCTACGCAATCATTAACATTGTGGAGGAGATTAAGCGGATGAACTCAGACAAAAGGCTTTTTCATAATTTTGTTCTGGGAACCGTGGTAAACGTTCATATTGGTGAGGCAAACTACGGAGTGACTCCCGGTTCGGGAATTATCAGGGTTACACTCAGAGCCTATGACGAGAATGATCTTAACCTCTTCTGCCGCAAGATAGAGAGCTTTGCAGGCGAAAAGGCATCGGCCTCCGGTCTTAAGGTAGATATAACATATCATGACCGCTTCCCCTCTACAAGAAATAATGTACTTGCATCCAACATGGTACTTGAGGCTGCTCAAAAACTGGGAATTCCTGTTGAATGGGCTCAGGCCCCATCAAGAGGTTCGGAAGATTTTGCTCACTTTACATCTATCTCAAAAGCCTGTTTCTTTGATATTGGAAACGGCAAGGAGAGCGATGATATTCACCGCGAAGGTTACAGGTTCTCGGATGAAATACTGGAACCTGCAGTAAGATTATACAGTTCAATAATTTATAACAGACAATCAAAATGAATTTCAGGAGTTTGACAATTGCACTTCTTGCATTAATCTTAACTACATCAGTTATGGCACAGACAACACCCGCAATTGAAAATATATTTGCCCGCAAAAGCGTTAGGCAATATACAGAACAGAAGGTAGAGCAGGCTACACTTGAGCTGCTCATAAAGGCCGGAATGGCTGCGCCTACAGGTATGAACAAACAGCCGTGGGAGTTCATTATTGTAACAGACAGGGCAATGCTTGAAAAATTTGCGGCACTTCTTCCATATGCAAAGATGGCTGCAAAGGCTCCTGCCGCCATTGTTGTGGCAGGAAATCCAAAGGTTTCTGAATACTGGTATCTCGACTGTTCAGCTGCAACGCAAAATATTCTGCTTGCTGCCGAATCCCTGGGCCTGGGAGCAGTATGGACTGCCGCATACCCCTATGAAAAGAATATGAACATCATTAAGGAGGTTCTTTCAATTCCGGAACCATACCTTCCACTTTGCCTGATTCCTCTTGGATATCCAAAGAGCGAAACAAAGGCAAAGGATAAATGGAAACCAGAAAAGGTACATCAGAACGGCTGGTAAGATGAGAAAAACCCTCTCTCTGATAATCTTTGTCTTAGTCGCATCCACTCTTAAAGGTCAGATATACTCAGGCAGAGTTACCGACAAAGAGGGGCGGGCGATTCCTTTATATTCAGATGTGAAATGGACGCTGTGCCAACAGAGTCAGGTCCTGTTCATTTATGCGGACACGATGGACACATGGCTGTGCTGATCGGCCTGCCGAGGAGGTGGGAGAGGGAGCATTACTAATGGTAGCTGAACTCTCACGCCTGAGAGTGAATTTTGACTATGCATTTGCTCTTCATAACAAACCAAATAAAGAGCTTAATAAAATTCTGATGTACAAAAATGTCTATGCTGCATATCAGAGATTTTGCACTGGGCACTGTTATAAATGTGCATATTGGTGATGCAAATTATGGCTTTACACCGGGAACAGGAGCAATCAGAGCTACTTTAAGGGCATACGACGAGATGGATCTCAATCTTTTCTGTAGAAGAATTGAAACATTTGCGAGGGAAAAATCAGCAAAAGCTATGTTAAATGTTGAGATTACTTATCATGATAGATTTCCTGCTACAATTAACAATGCTTTTGCCTGCAGTATGGTGGAGGAGAATGCAAAAAAACTGGGTATGAATTTTGAATACTCAAAATCTCCGGAAAGAGGATCTGAGGACTTTGCCCATTTTGCCAGTATATCTAAAGCTTGCTTTTTTGATATTGGCAATGGATTTGACGGAGACGATATTCACAGGGAGGGTTACAAGTTTAATGATTCAATACTTGAAAGTGCACTTAGATTATACTACACAATAATATTCAAATGACATCTTACCCAAAGAGCCTCTCTAAACTTATCTTGTTGCTGATGTTTACACTCTGCGTTTACCGGTCAAATGCTCAAATGTTTTCAGGGAGGGTAACAGACAGAAGAGGTGAGGGTATCCCATTTGCTACTGTATATATACATGAACTTAAGTCCGGAATAAGTGCGGACTTAAACGGCGAGTTTCTCTCAAAGTTATCCCCCGGGAGATACACACTGGAAGCCTCCTCACTTGGTTTTAAAAGGGAGCAGTTTGTTGTTGAAATGGGTAATATAAACTTATACAGAACTTTAGTCCTTGAAGAGATCTCTTATGAGCTTAACGAGGCCCTTTTTTCAGGCAGAAGAGATGACAGAGGGAGTGTGATTATGAGAAAAGCAATAGCCAAAGCGCCCTATTTCAAGTACCAGGTCAGAGAATATGATGCAGATAGTTATCTCAAGGGAACTTTTAAGATAACCAAGGTGCCGGCCCTGCTTAAACTCAAGTCAATGAAGGATAAGGTGAATCTCTTCACCGGGAAGTTGTTTCTTCTTGAGTCTTTTTCAACAGTAAAGTTCTCCTTTCCGGATAAATATGAGCATACTATAAAAGCCTTTTCAAGTACAATCCCTGATGAGATTAGCCCCGGTGATTACTCTGTGCTTATGAAATCCTCAATTTACGATCCTCAGATATTTGGACTTGTATCACCTTTGTCTCCAAAAGCATTTTCTTATTATAAATTTATTTACCAGGGGGTATCAAATGAATCAGGCAGAGTAGTCAACAAGATTCTGGTTGTCCCAAAAAGGGGGAATTCGAAACTTTTTGCAGGAACACTTTATATTGTTGATAATATGTGGAGTGTCTCATACGCAGAGTTAGTCTCTGAGCAATCGGGAATTAAGACAAACATAAAGGTAAACTATAATGAGGTGGCAGACGAAGTTTTTCTTCCAACAACATATAACATTAATGCATCAATTGATGTTATGGGAGTTAAAGGGGAGGGACGGTTTTACTCATCAATGAAATATACAAATCTTAAAAGGAACTCAGCCACTATCTCAAATCCTGTCACTCAGGTTAAACCAGTCGTAAAGGAGAGGAGTCTTGAAATTAAAGAGACTCCATCAAATACAACAGTTAAGGTAGACTCCTCTGCCAATAAAAGAGACTCGGCCTATTGGCTTGAAGTAAGAAAGGTGCCTCTCAGGGTTGATGAGGTTGTCTCTTACCAGAAATCCGATAGCATCAAGATTGAGTTCAGGGAGATAGAAAAGAGGGATTCTGTAAAAAATCAGAATAGTGGTAAAGGAGGCTCAGCACTTGAGCAAATTTTGTTTGGACATAAATATAAAATTTCAAAAGATCTCTTTTTTTCATTCGGGGGTCTTTCAAAAGTTGTAGGAGATTTTAATTTCGTTGACGGATACCAGTTGGGGCAGAATATTTCTATCAATTATAACGCTATAAAATTTACCCCTTTGAAATTTGATGCATCTGCATACTACTCACTTCAAAGAAGGCTTATGTTGTGGAATACATCGCTAAGTGTGAGACATTCTCCGCTAAAAAATGGTTTTGTGAATATATCTGCAGGAAGAGAGAGCTCAGACATCAGTGATAACCCGGGGGTAAACAGGTTTATTAATTCATACTCATCCTGGTTATTTGCAATAAACCCTGTTAAACTGATGGATAAAAAATATTTTGAAATAACAACAGGGATTGATATTGCAAACGGGCTGCAATCATCTGTATCTATTGCTCATAATACCTATTCACAACTTGTAAATGGTGATTATAAAAGTCTTTTTGGTGCCCTCCCGGAGTTAAATATTCCCGAGAATATATATGGAGGAGAGGTTCTTAACTTATCCTCATTTATGGCATCGGCTTCTCTGCAATTTACTCCAAGGTATTATTACAAAATTGATAATGGATACAAGAGGTATGTAAAGTCTTCATATCCCACATTTACGGTTAAGTTCATAAAGGCTTTCAAAGGTTTTAATGCACAATCATCCTGGTCAAGGTTAGAGACAGGCATCAGGCAAAAAATTAAAACAGACATATACTCTTCTCTTTCCTATAATATTAATGCAGGGGTATTCCTATCCTCTTCAGTTGTCTCTTTGCCGGACTATAAACATTTTGCTGCCTCTGATCAGATATTTTCCAACGAACTTTTTGATAACAGATATTTGATGCTTGGGGGATATCTCCTCTCTACAAGGGACTCCTGGGTAGATTTAAAAGTAAATTACAATACTGAGTATCTTTTACTTAAAAGGTTGCCTTTTCTCAATACACCGCTAATAACAGAATCTTTGCACTTAAAATCACTTTGGCTTCCAGGAGATGGAAGACATCATACTGAATTAGGTTATTCTATTGGAATGGATGATTTGGGCAGAGCAGGTCTCTTCGTCTCGTTTAACGGAATAAGATACAAAGGGGTCTCATTCAGAATCACTATTCCCCTTTTTAAAGCTCAATAGATAATTTTCAACAGTTTCCGGGAAATATCTGTACTCAAGCAAATGAATTTTTGATGCAAGAGTATCAGGTGTCTCATCTTCATTTACATAACAAATACTTTGGAAAAGGATTTTCCCATTGTCATAAACTTCATCAACAAGATGTATAGTAATTCCACTCTCTCTCTCGCAAGCGTCTATAACAGCTTTATGAACTTTTAGCCCGTACATCCCCTTCCCTCCATATTTTGGGAGAAGCGATGGATGTATATTTATTATTTGATCTCTGTACCTTTCAATGATTCTGTTTGGTATTTTCAAAAGAAATCCGGCCAGAATAAGGGAGTCTACTTTATACTTATCAAGGACTGAGTCTACTAACATTGTGTCATTCAATTCAAATGGTGAAAAAGTATAAGAAGGGACATTAAGATTTCTAGCCTTTTCAAGCACAAGGGCATCATTTTTGTTTGATAAAATGAGTACAACTTTTATGTACTTTGAATTAGAGAAGTGTTTTATAAGATTCTCTGCATTTGTTCCTGAACCAGAAGCAAATATGGCGATATTAATTTGACACATTATCAGAAATTTAGCTCCAAAGTTAATTAAAAAAAATTAACTGAGAAATGCCGGAATAATTACACTCTGTTTATAACCACTCAGTTAATTAAGGATATTAGGTTTCACTTGCAGAAATTTTTATAATTCGTTTTTTTTACTTTCCTTTGCAAACTAATTTTGAAATAACTAAAACCAGATTTATTAACTAACTATTTAAAATTATGGCAGATATTACATCTAAGGTTAAAGCCATCATCGTAGACAAGCTTGGCGTAGACGAGTCAGAAGTTACTCCTGCAGCCTCTTTTACTAACGATTTAGGTGCCGATTCACTTGACACTGTTGAGCTTATTATGGAGTTCGAAAAGGCATTTGGTATAACCATTCCGGATGAGGCAGCAGAAAAGATCTCTACAGTTGGAGATGCGATAACATACATCGAAAACAACGCTAAGTAATAATTACACAAGTATAAAAATGCAATTAAAAAGAGTAGTCGTTACAGGGATTGGAACGATAAATCCACTGGGAAACAATATTTCAGAATATTTTAATAATCTGGATAATGGTAAAAGCGGTGCATCTCTAATTACCCGTTTTGACGCTTCACTTTTTAAAACCAATTTTGCTTGTGAAATTAAAGACTTCGATCCTGAAAAACATGGTATTGACCGTAAAGAGGCAAGAAAACTTGACCTGTTTGCTCAGTATGCGCTTGCTGCCACTTCAGAGGCAATCTCAGATTCCGGTATAAATACGGAAACTGTTGATTTAGACAGAGTGGGGGTAATTGTTGGTTCAGGAATTGGCGGAATTGAAACGATGTTTCAGGAAATAAAGGGCTATGTTGAGGGTGGATGCACTCCTCGATTCAGCCCTTTCCTTATTCCTAAAATGATTCCGGATATTGCGGCGGGTCACATATCTATGAAATATGGCTTCAGGGGACCAAACTTCACAACTGTGTCGGCTTGTGCCTCCTCTACTCACGCAATGACTGATGCCTTTAATTATATCAGACTTGGTAAGGCTGATATTATCGTTACCGGTGGGTCAGAGGCGGGAATCTCTGTACCAAGCATTGGTGGTTTTAACTCAGCCCAGGCGCTCTCAACAAACAACGAAAATTGGCAAACAGCTTCCAGACCATTCGATAAAACCAGAGATGGTTTTGTTATGGGAGAGGGAGCAGCAATGCTTATTTTTGAAGAGTACGAGCACGCAATAGAAAGAGGAGCCAGAATTTACGCAGAGGTCTCAGGCGCAGGTCTGAGCGCAGATGCTCACCATATCACTGCACCACATCCGGAGGGATTAGGTGCTTTGCAGGTTATGAAACTTGCTTTGGAGGATGCTGAATTTAAACCGGAAGATGTTGATTACATTAATGTCCACGGAACTGCAACTCCACTTGGAGATATTGCTGAACTTAAGGCTGTTAAGAGTCTCTTTGGAGAGCATGCTTATAAATTAAATATAAGCTCTACAAAATCAATGACCGGTCACCTACTTGGTGCAACTGGTGCTGTTGAGGCTCTTGCATGTATTCACGCAATTAATTCAGGAATGGTGCCACCTACAATTAACTTTGAGCACGAGGATCCTGAGATTGATTATAAACTCAATCTTACCCTTAACAAAGCTCAGAAGAGGGAGGTAAATGTTGCAATGAACAACACTTTTGGATTTGGAGGACACAACTCCTGTATTATCTTCAATAAGCTAAAGAAATAACTTTAGTCTTTACTAAAATTTAACAAGCCACATCATACCGATGTGGCTTGTCTCTTTATATATAAGCTTCAAGGAAAATCTATGGTATAATAGCGTAAACAATCTTAAGTTTAGGTTTCCTTACGGCAGTGTTGCCATTTAGGACACCTTTGTAGTAGATTGTATTGTCAATAAAATAATTGACTTCTCCTGTCATAGAATTTGTACTGGATGAAACAGGCATAATATAAGCCTTAAGTTCATAGCTTTTTGTAAGCTCTCCTTTTAGCAGGCTTTGGAAATATGATGTTATGTTGAGATTGTATGTAAGAAGTGATTTGTTCATATTTCCTTTGTCATCAGTAAAGGAGATCTCATTCAGAAGCTGATAATATTTTCTGCTGTTGTATGCCTCTCCATCTGATTTTGTAGCCAGGTATAATTGAGGAGGATATTGTGACAGGACTTTGTAGTTCTGCGGGTATTCATATGGGAAAACAAGTTCAGCTTTGGATATTACTATCTTATCAACGGGAGTATTTATACTGGCTGCCCAATCTGATATCATCCCCCTGACTTGTGTCATATCAATGAATGGCTTAACTCCTGCAAGCCCCTCAACAAACATCTTTTCACCCGGATTTTCTGTTTCAATAACAGATGATGTGTGATTTATTATATTAAGATTTAAGTCTGTGTCTGTTGTATAATAGAATATTACACTGTCTTTTTTCTGAATCTTGGAGTCAGTGTGGTTATATGAGAGAGCCATAGTAATTGATGATGGTACAATAATATTAAATCTCCCACCAACAAGTGAACCTGGCAAAGGGTCTGTTTTAATTACAAATCCCTTGAACCGTTTAACAAATAATTCCAGACTATCCATCTCTTCATGAGAAGCAGTAAGGAGCTCTCTGGCATAATCGGCAGGGAGTTCAATATTAAGGGTGTCGCCCCCAAAGTATGTATTGCCTCCAGGATTTAGAGGATTTGAATCGTAGTCTGCCTCAGAAATGGAGTTATTGTACATTTTGAGTGAATCCAAATCTGTAAGGAGTCTGTGTATATATATATTCTGAGGTATTCTGCTGTCAACTTCGTCAAGTACAATATTACCTGTAACCTGGATAAACATCCTCAGGTAGTTTATTCTGGGGTCTGTACCAAATCCGTTAGTGTCTTTCTGAGGATACATTCTGAATGCTCCGTATGATGTTGTTACACCCAGATCACTATCTTTGTTTGCTCCTACAACAAGAGCCCCGGAGGTCATAGTCTGAAGACTGTCAGAACTTTTCATCTGTACAGGAAGATCAAACTCCTTTATGGCAATTTTGAATATCTGGTCAGATGGAACAAGTCCTTCACCGGCCTTTTTGTCAACTGTAATACAGGAAGCCACCAAGAAAAGAGAGGCGGCAAGCACAATAATTTTTGAAGGGTTAAACCTTTTTGTCATCTCTACCCAGAATTTGGTCATAAAAATTTTTGTAATCTTGTATATAAGAGTTTTCCGGGTGGTCTATCTCCCTGTATGGGAGAAATTTTGCATGGGATGATGCAATGGCCGACTCCAGTTCGGCAGGCAAATCGCTGCTTCCGGCTATAACTCCGTTTGAGTACTGTATGGCTAACTTAGCAAGATTTATGCCATTTGCCGGATTTAAAACTTCCAGGTCTTTATTCCTTATGCCTGGTACTATAATTTTTGATTTAGTCTCTTCGTTAAACTCCAGGTCAAGAGAGTCATTATATAAAGAGAGAACTACTTTACTATCTGTAAAAATAGGGTCGTCGCTGTAAACTTTTCTAAGATATAAAGGCAGAAATTGAGAAATCCACCCCTGACAATGTATAATGTCCGGTTTCCATCTTAGCTTTTTCACAGTCTCAAGCACGCCTCTTGCAAAGAAAATGGCTCTTTCATCATTGTCATTGAAATAATTATCGCTGTCATCCCTGTAAACATACTTACGATGAAAGTAGTCTTCATTGTCTATGAAGTACACCTGCATTCTGGCAGCTGAAATTGAAGAGACTTTTATAACAAGAGGTCTGTCAATATCGTTAATAATAATATTCATGCCGGAAAGACGGATTACTTCGTGGAGCTGGTACCGGCGTTCGTTTATAGTGCCGTATCTCGGGACGAAGGATCTGATTTCAGCTCCGCTCTCCTGTATCCCTTGAGGAAGATATCTGCCCACTGTCGCAATAGTTGACGAAGGCATGAAATGTTCCATCTCGGAGTTTACAAAAAGAACTTTTACAGGTTCGCTCATATTCAGAATAGTGTATAAGTTAGGCAAATTCACTACAAAGATAATAAATTTAATTTAATTGATGAGTTTTTATATCTTTGGGGCTTTGTATATGAAGAGGCGAGATAACAAAAGTGTTGCAAGGAGGTTTCTGCATTCGTACCTCTCTTCACTGATTAGCATAACTTTAGTGCTTGTGCTTGCTGGTACAGGTGGTTTGGTGGCTGTCAATGCTGCCGGCATGAGAGATTATTTCAGGGAGAATCTAACTCTTTCTGTGATTTTCGATGCAAGTGTTTCTGATGAAAGTGCAAAGAGGCTTACTGAGATTATTGCTGCTAAAACTTTTGTGAAGAGTGCAGATTTTATTTCACAAGAGCAAGGAACACAAGAGATGAAAGAAATATTGGGAGAGGACTTTCTTGATGTATTTGATTTTAATCCTGTTCCTCTTTCAGCTGATATTCATCTTAAATCCGAGTATGTTCACCCGGACAGTTTAGAGAATGTTGAGGCTGAGATTATGCTCAATCCAGGGATAAGAGAGGTTGTATGGGAGAGAACCCTGATAGAGGTTGTAAGTAATAACCTGGAAAAAATAGGTGTTGTTTTACTTATAATAATTTCATTGCTGCTTTTTATTTCATTCTTCCTCATAAATAATACAGTAAGATTGAATGTGTTTTCAAAAAGGTTCACTATTCACACAATGAAACTGGTGGGGGCTAAAAGCTCTTTTATAAAAAAACCGTTTATGACTCACGCTGTTGTTCAAGGGCTTATTTCAGGAGTTCTTGCATCCGGTATTCTCTGGACAATTCTTTTTTTTATTAGAAGGGATTTCCCTCAGATACATAATATGATGGACCCCGTTCTTTTAATTTACCTTTTTGCAGGAATTTTATTGTCGGGAATAGTACTTTGCATAATAAGCACTCTTCTTGTTCTCAATAAGGTATTGTCACTTCCGGCAGACGATTTATACTATTAAAAATCAATTTATATGACAAAGAAAATTGCAGAAGATGATCCAAGATTTGCAATACATCCGAAAAACCTGATTCTTATTATAGCCGGATTGGCTCTTATGGTTATTGGATATTTACTGATGATTGGCGGTGGCACTAAAGATCCGGATATTTTTACCGGGGATCAGCTATTCAGTTTCAGGCGTATTGTTGCAGCACCCGTGCTGATAATTGCCGGTTTTGTTGTTGAGATTTATGCCATAATGAAGAAAACTTCAAAATAATGGAGTGGTTTGAAGCAATATTGCTTGGATTAGTTCAGGGACTTACCGAATTTCTGCCGGTCAGCAGCAGCGGGCATCTAACTATAGGTAAAGCATTACTGGGAGTTGATGTCTCAAACCTTAAATTTGAAGTTGTGGTTCATGCTGCAACAGTTATGAGTACACTGGTTGTTTTCAGAAAAGATATCTTTAGCCTTTTAAGGGGACTCCTGAAATTCAAAATGAACAAGGAGACTGAATATCTTTTTTTTATTGCAGTATCAATGATTCCTGTTTTTGTAGTGGGAATGTTTTTCAAAGAGCAGGTTGAGAGTATTTTTGGTTCAGGTCTTCTAGTTGTGGGAATATCT
>JAGPLK010000004.1:10953-47269 GCA_018053445.1 Bacteroidales bacterium
CAGAGAGAGAAAAGAGACTGGTCTCTGTTATTGAGTCTCTTCCTGCAGAGACCACATCTTTGTACCTGCTTGGAGATATATTTGATTTCTGGTATGAATACAAATATGTGATTCCAAAGGGATATTCAAGGTTTTTTGGAGCATTATCCAGACTTAGTGACAGGGGGGTGAAGATCTACTTTTTCAAGGGAAACCACGATGTATGGGCATTCGGATATTTTACAGATGAATTTTCTGTGAAGATTTTGGATCAGCCTTACTATACCAGAATTGGCAACAAAACCTTTTGCCTTGGTCACGGAGATGGATTATCCGGGGACGATAAAAAATATCTGTTTTTAAGATCAGTGTTCCATAGTAAGATTCTGCAGAGGCTTTTCAGTAATATTCATCCAAGATGGGCATTTGCCCTTGCAAACAGATGGTCTACCCATAACAGACTATACAAAGGGGGAGAGTACAAATTCAGAGGGGAGGAGGATCCGTTGTATGGCTATGTATGCAAGGCCGAAATCTCATCTCCGGCGGATTATTTTATTTTTGGGCATCTCCATACACCAGGAGAGATTTCTACACCTTTAGGGGGCAGAATGTATGTGTTGGGAGAGTGGATTAATGGTTGTCAGTATCTTCTTTACGAATCCAAAACAGATACAATGGAGTGGAGGAGCGGGTTGATTAAAAAATAGAGTAAAACAGATAGTCAAATGTTCCGTTATTGTACATCTGTACAAGATCTTCAGTAATTCTGTCTTCTCCGAATTTATCATATGGTTTCCTTAAATCAGACCCGAACAACCGTGCAACACCCTGCCAGAATACCGCATTAAAACCACCTTTATACTCTTTAATCAACTGGTAAGAACTCTGTCCAATCTCTCGGTCAATAAGTTTTAAGAGCAATTTTCCCTGAGATATTGTCATCTTTCTGAGAGGTTTTTCAAATTCTGCAAAAAGCTGTTTCTCAAAATCCTTAATAAACTTTTCTCTGCCCTTTGAAGTAAACTTCCTGCTTGCAAGAACTGAATCTGCTACCAGAACCTTCTCTTTTGCCATAAGGGCATACGGGTATGCCATTCTAAAGTTGTAAACAAGCCTGGAGAACTCTCTCCACTCTCTTCCTCTCCTCTTACTGTCCGGCCAGTTAAAAAGGTAGGTGTCTCTGATTCTTATCTGATATACTGTATCCCCATCCTCAATTTTGTACCCTACCTCATATCCCCTCCTTTGTTCCTGGGCAAATGCATTAACAGGAGAGAAAAGAAGAAGCTGTGTAAATAGGATAATTCCCAGATTAAAAAAGAGTATTCTATTAAGTTTCATTGCAGATATCTCAAATTTCTTATTTTTGAGGTTCATATGCAAATTTAAAGCCATGAAACACTTTCAGGTACTTGTACTAACAACGATCTTATCTTTAACTTTCACCTCTTTATGGGGGCAAAATGAAAAAGAGCTTACTGAGGCAGCAGAAAAATTTCACGCCAGGTATTTCACTATAGACACACATAATGATACAGCACTACATCTTAACAATCCTGACAGAGGGCACAGTGTTACAAAAGGGCAAGTCACTTTTCCCATGATGAGAGAGGGGGGGCTTGATGCAGCCTTTTTTGCAATTTTTCTTGCTCAGGGACCAAGAGATGATAAGTCTCACATTGATGCAAGAAACAATGCAGAGGGGGAGCTTGTTAAGTTCCTGGAGTATGTGAAAAATCAGGATGGTGTAAGAGTCGCTCACAGTGCTCTGGATTTAATAAACAATAAAAGAGATGGGTTTCTCTCCGTAGTACCAGCTCTTGAAAATGGATATCCTATTGGTAAGGATTTATCGCTGATTCAATATTTCCATAATTTGGGGGTTAGGGCAATAACCTTGTGTCACAATAAAAATAATGAAATATGTGATGCCTCCATGGATACAATAAGAGAGCATAACGGGCTCTCTCCGTTTGGAGTCTCTGTTGTAAAAGAGATGAACAGGCTCGGGATAGCTATAGATGTCTCTCACGCATCTGTTGAGACGCTAAAAGATGTTCTTGAGGTGAGTACAATGCCCGTAATTGCTACTCACTCAGGGGTGTGGTCCATTAAACATCATAACAGGAATCTCAGAGATGAAGAGATAATGGCAATTGCTCAGAGAGGTGGGCTTATCCAAATAGCTACTGGTAGATTCTTCCTCTCGGACAAACCAAAAGACCAGGTAACTGTAAAAGACATAGCAGATCATATTGACCACGCAGTTAAAATTGCGGGGATTGAGCATGTAGGGCTTGGTACCGATTTTGACGGTGGGGGAGGAGTAGTTGGGCTGGAAAATGTATCTAAAATGAAAAATCTGACGATAGAACTTATGAGAAGAGGGTATAGTGAGCATCAGTTGTCCAGATTTTGGGGAGAAAATTTACTTGACTTTTTGAGAAGAATTCAAAAATGATTGAATCGCATCTCTCGCTGTAAATCAATTTTTTTGGTGCAAAAAAAATCTGTCGAAAATGTGTAAAAAAAGTCATCATTCTTTTGCACGTTTGATTTTTTGTGTATATTTGCAACCCGCTAAAAGTATGTCCTGTATTGATATAAGTCTAAGGGACAGACATTTAGCCTATAAATATAGTTGACCAAAGCGCAATTAGATATTTACCGTTATCGTTAAACTGTAAAAGAAAAAATGTTACAACCTAAAAAAACCAAATTCAGAAGGCAGCAGAAAGGCCGTATGAAGGGGATCGCACAAAGAGGGAATCAACTCTCTTTTGGATCTTTCGGGATCAAGACAACAGAGTCTTGCTGGCTTACAGGTCAGCAGATAGAGGCTGCCCGTCAGGCTGTTGTTCGTTATATGAAACGTGAGGGACAGATTTGGATTCGTGTTTTCCCCGATAAACCATTTACCAAAAAACCTGCAGAGGTTCGTATGGGTAAAGGTAAGGGTGCACCTGAGGGATTCGTTGCTCCGATTACTCCGGGCAGAATCCTGATAGAGGCAGAAGGTGTTCCGCTCGAGATAGCTAAAGAGGCACTCAGACTTGGCGCACAAAAACTGCCGGTAGTTACCAAGTTTGTAGTTCGCAGAGATTACACTGAATAACATTTAATGAAGAAGTAAGATGAAAACTCAGGAAATTATAGAGTTGTCCGTAAAGGATCTTAGAGAGCGCATCGAGTCTGAGAAGGCTAACCTGTTGCGTATGAAGATGAATCACGCTATTTCTCCGTTGGATGATTTATCTCAGATTAAGAAAGCAAGAAGAAACATTGCCAGAATGCTCACTGTATTGAGCCAGAAGGAAACAAATCAGAGCAAATAGAAGACATGGAAAGAAATCTTCGCAAAGAAAGAATTGGTGTAGTGGTCAGCAGCAAAATGGATAAATCTATTGTTGTAGCTGTTAAAAGAAAGGTAAAACACCCTATATACGGCAAGTTCGTAAATAAAACCACTAAGTTTGTTGCTCATGACGAAAAAAATGAATGTAGTGAAGGTGATACCATCCGCATCATGGAAACCCGTCCGCTGAGTAAGACAAAGCGCTGGAGACTAGTAGAAATTGTAGAAAAAGTTAAATAAGCTATGATACAGCAAGAATCGAGATTATTGGTGGCTGACAACAGCGGAGCAAAGGAGGTTCTTTGTATCCGTGTGCTTGGGGGAACCCGCCGCCGTTATGCCGGAGTAGGCGATAAAATTGTTGTTACCGTAAAGAGTGCTATTCCCGGCGGTGACGCTAAAAAGGGAACTGTTTCAAAGGCGGTGATAGTAAGAACTAAAAAGGAGATCCGTCGTCAGGACGGTTCATATATCCGTTTTGATGATAATGCTTGTGTGCTGCTCAATAACCAGGGAGAGGTAAGGGGTACCCGTATCTTCGGCCCGGTTGCCAGAGAGCTTCGCGAAAACTATATGAAGATTGTATCATTGGCACCTGAGGTGCTATAATTAAATGGTATTAGTAATATGAATAAGAAACTACATATTAAGAAAGGCGATACAGTCTATGTAAATGCCGGAGACGACCGCGGAAAGACAGGCAAGGTTCTCGAGGTACTTACAGATAAAGATCGCGCCATTGTTGAGGGAATCAACATGGTAAGCAAACATACCAAGCCCAATGCAAAGAGTCCGCAAGGAGGAATTATCAAGCAGGAGGCTGGTGTTCATATCTCAAACCTGCAGGTGGTAGACCCGGTTAAGGGTGGCCCGTCTCGCATTGGTCGCAGATTGAATGATAAGGGAAAACTAGTTCGTTACGCGAAAAAATCTGGAGAGGAGATTAAATAATGGCAAGTACAAAACCAACAGCAGCACCTAAGGCTGCAAGCAAAGGAAAAGCTGATAAAGCTGCAAAAGTTGAGGGAGCTCAAGTTGTAGCTAAGGGTTACATTCCTACTCTGCAGAAGAGATATAAGGAAGAGATAACTGCAAAGCTTATGAAGGAGTTTGGATACACTTCAGTTATGCAGGTTCCCAAACTCTCCAAGATTACAATCAATCAGGGAGTGGGCTCTGCAACAGCAGATAAGAAACTGGTTGAGATAGCTCAGCAGGAACTTACAATAATCAGTGGACAAAGAGCTGTTCTTACATATTCACGTAAGGATATATCAAACTTCAAACTTCGTAAGGGGATGCCTATTGGAGTAAAGGTAACACTTCGCGCAGCGAAGATGTATGAGTTTCTGGAGAGACTTGTAGCTATTTCGCTCCCAAGAATCAGGGACTTCAAAGGTATTAACGAGAAGTTTGACGGAAAAGGAAACTATACGCTTGGCGTAAAGGAGCAGATCATCTACCCTGAAATAGACATAGACAAGGTTACAAAGATTCTCGGTATGGAGATAACTTTTGTAACTACTGCCAGCAAGGATGAAGAGGCTTATGCACTTCTCCGCGAATTCGGTCTGCCTTTCAAAAATATTAAGAAATAATATAAAGAGATAGATAATGGCAAAAGAATCAATGAAGGCACGCGAAGTAAAACGCGCTAAACTATGTGCCAAATATGCAGAAAAACGCAAAGCACTTAAAGAGGCTGGCGATTATGCCGCTCTGGATCTGCTTCCAAAAAACGCCAGCCCGGTTCGTATGCACAATCGTTGCTCGCTTACCGGTCGTCCAAAGGGTTATATGCGTGTTTTCGGTATCAGCCGTATCCAGTTCCGTGAGATGGCAAGCAAGGGCCTTATACCGGGCGTTCGCAAGGCAAGCTGGTAGAAAATTTGCGACTTGATGTCGCATTTACATATTAATTTAATAATCATTGGATATCGGGCACCTTTTTGGGTGTCGCATTACCAAAGCAAAAAGAAAGAAAAAATGACTGATCCAATTGCAGACTTCCTGACCAGAATTAGAAATGCTTCTATGGCAGGACACAAAGTTGTAGAGATTCCGGCTTCAAAAATGAAGCTCGAGTTAACCCGTATTCTTCACGAAAAGGGTTATATTCTGAGTTACAAACTTATTGAGGGAACTCCATTCAACACAATTAAGATAGCACTTAAGTATCATCCTGATTCTAAGAAATCTGCTATCAAAAAGATTACAAGAATAAGCACACCTGGTCTAAGAAGGTATGTAGGCGTTGAGCAAATGCCTAGAGTACTGAATGGTCTGGGAATTGCCATTATCTCTACATCAAAGGGTATCATCACTGATAAAGAGGCGAAAGACCTTAATGTTGGGGGAGAGGTAATTTGCTATGTATATTAAAAGAATTATTTATTAAAACAATTTATTAATAATGTCACGAATAGGAAAATTACCTGTAAACCTTCCGTCCGGTGTGACTCTCTCAGTTGAGCCGGGAAACGTTGTAAAGGTTAAAGGCCCCCTGGGTGAGATGGTTCAGAAAGTGGACGCAGACATCACCGTGGAAATTGAGGGGAGCACTGTAAAAGTAACTCGTCCTACAGATCAGCCACGCCATCGTTCAATGCACGGTTTGTACCGTTCACTTATTCAGAATATGGTTACCGGCGTATCTCAGGGATTTACCATCAAACAGGAGTTTGTTGGTGTGGGTTATCGTTGTGAAGTTAAGGGACAAGTTATTGAGATGAGCCTTGGTTACTCTCACGACATCCACTTGATGATTCCTTCTGAAGTAAAAGCCAGCGCAGAGGTTGTGAAAAAAGGTGCAAACCCTGTGTTAACACTTACCAGCCATGACAAGCAACTGCTGGGTATGGTAGCTGCTAAAATACGCTCGCTGCGTAAACCTGAACCATACAAAGGAAAAGGTATTAAGTTTGTGGGTGAACAACTTCGTCGTAAAGCAGGTAAATCTGCCAGCGCTAAATAATAAGGAGAAGAGATATGGCTTTAAATAAAATTCAAAGAAGAAAGAGAATACAGCACCGCATTCGCAAAGTTGTGAGTGGTGTTTCAGAAAGACCAAGACTGGCTGTATTCAGAAGTAACAAGCAGATATATGTTCAGCTTATTGACGATGTCAATGGAGTAACTCTTGCAAATGCAAGCTCTCTTGACAAATCTATCGTTGAGGAGTGTAAAGGGAAATCCGGAGTAGAGGTTGCTAAACTGGTTGGTAAACTTGCCGCACAGCGCGCTATCGAAAAGGGCATTAATGAGGTGTCTTTCGATCGTGGAGGCTACCTATATCACGGAAGAGTTAAAAGTTTGGCAGATGCCGCCCGCGAAGGTGGTCTTAAATTCTAGTAACTGACTATGACAAATATAAACGTAAAGAAAGTTAAAACAACCGATCTGGAACTTAAGGACAGATTGGTGGCAGTTAAGAGGGTTACCAAGGTAACCAAGGGTGGACGCCACTTCAGTTTCGCAGCCATAGTTGTGGTTGGTGATGAAAGAGGTGTTGTAGGTTACGGCCTGGGCAAAGCTAACGAGGTTACTACTGCTATCTCTAAGGGTATTGAGGATGCTAAGAAGAATCTGGTTAAGATTCCTCTTAACAAGAAGACAATCCCTCACGAGCAGGAGGCTAAATTTGGCGGAGCAAGGGTATTTATGAAACCGGCTGCCGAAGGTACAGGAGTAAAGGCGGGTGGTGCGATGCGTGCAGTATTTGAATCTGTAGGTATTCACGACGTCCTTGCTAAATCCAAAGGCTCTTCAAACCCTCACAATCTTGTAAAGGCTACAGTTGCAGCTCTTCTTGAAATGAGGGATGCATACACCGTTGCAGGTTTGCGTGGTGTTCCAATGAATAAGGTATTTAAAGGCTAGGAGGAAAGAAGATGACAAAATTTAGAATCACGCAAGTCAAAAGCAGCGTTCGCGCTACAGAAAGACAGCAGGCAACCCTGGCCTCTCTTGGAATTCGCAAAATCCACCAGATTGTGGAGGTTGAAAATAATCCTGTGATCAAGGGTATGATAGAAAAAGTTTTACACCTTGTAAAGGTTGAAGAAATTAACTAATAGGAGAGCATTGAAATGAAATTACATAATCTAAAACCAGCTTCAGGAGCCACAGGCAGAGAAAAAAGGATTGGAAGGGGTGAAGGTTCGGGTCACGGTGGTACATCTACCCGTGGTCACAAGGGTGCTCAGTCTCGTTCCGGTTACTCACGCAAGCCGGGTTTTGAGGGAGGTCAGATGCCTCTCCAGAGAAGGCTGCCAAAATTTGGATTTAACAACATCAACAGAGTGGAGTTTAAGGCTATCAACCTTTCAACTCTTCAGGAACTGAACGAGAAGAGGGGAGTTGAGATAATAAATCTTGACACTCTTGCCCAGTTTGGTCTTATCTCAAAAAATGATAAGGTTAAAATTTTGGGAAATGGTAATCTTACCGCAAAACTTGATGTTACAGCACACGCATTTTCAAAATCGGCCATAGCACAGATTGAGGCACAGCAGGGTAAGGCTACAAAAATCTAACGAAGCCCATGAAAAAATTTATTGAAACAATCAAGAACATTTTCAAGATAGAGGAACTTCGCAAGAGGATAGTTTACACTGTACTTTTGTTATTGGTTTACCGCCTTGGAAGCTATGTAGTTCTTCCGGGTATCGACCCTACTCAGTTGGATCAGTTGCAGAGTCAGGCATCCGAAGGTTTGCTGGGACTTCTCAATATGTTCTCGGGTGGTGCATTCGGAAATGCTTCAATTTTTGCTCTGGGCGTGATGCCGTACATTTCGGCATCTATCGTTATACAGCTTCTTGGAATTATGATTCCATATTTCCAAAAGCTGCAGAGAGAAGGAGAGAGCGGAAGGAGAAAGATGAACCAGTGGACAAGGTATCTTACCATTGTTATTCTTGCACTTCAGGGTCCTGCCTACATGGCAAACCTGCATGTGCAGCTTCCTGAAGCGGCATTCCTTTTCAAAGGGTTTACATTTAATGTATTTGCAACCGTAGTACTCGTTGGTGGAACAATGTTCATCATGTGGCTGGGTGAGCGCATTACCGATCGCGGCTTAGGTAATGGTATATCACTCATAATCATGGTGGGAATCATCGCAAGACTGCCTTTTGCCCTTTTAGCCGAGGGTGGAGCCAGGGTAAGCCAGAGCGCCGGAGGTGGTGTTTTGATGCTTATTGTGGAGGGCATAATACTGTTCTTTGTATTTGTTGCTACAATAGCACTGGTGCAGGGGACAAGGAAGATTCCTGTTCAATACGCCAAGAGGATTGTTGGTAACAAACAATATGGTGGAGTTCGTCAGTATATCCCGCTTAAGATAAACGCAGCCGGCGTTATGCCGATTATCTTTGCACAGGCTCTGATGATGTTCCCGCTAATTTTTGCCGGCTTTGACGCAACTCGCGGAATTGCCGCTACACTTACAAATCCTATGGGATTCTGGTATAACTTTATATTTGGACTCATGGTTGTGGCCTTCACTTACTTCTATACAGCAGTAACAGTGAATCCTACAATGATGGCAGAAGATATGAAGAAAAATGGTGGATTCATACCTGGTATCAAGCCTGGTAAGAAAACAGCAGAGTACCTTGATTCCATAATGTCTCGCATTACGCTTCCGGGATCAGTTTTCCTTGCGATTGTTGCAATCCTTCCGGCTTTTGCCAGTATGTTGGGAGTTGATGGTCAGTTTGCCCAGTTTTACGGGGGAACTTCACTGTTGATTCTTGTAGGTGTAGTACTGGATACACTACAGCAAATAGAGAGTCATCTCCTGATGCGCCACTACGATGGTCTTATGAAGACCGGTCGTCTGAAGGGCCGCTCAGGAATGTAATGACTCATTAAGTTCTTTCAAATAATGATAAGACTAAAAACTGAGGAGGAGATTGAGATACTTAGAGAGAATGCTCTCCTTGTATCAAAAACTCTTGCGGAGGTGGGACGGCATATAGCTCCGGGGGTAACAACCCTGGAACTTAATAAAATTGCTGAAACATTTATCCGTGACAATGGCGCTGTGCCTGCGTTCCTTGGATATGGTGGTTTTCCCTATACTCTCTGCATTTCTGTTAATGATGTTGTAGTCCACGGATTTGCATCAGATTACAGACTGACTGAGGGCGATATTGTTTCATTGGATTGTGGAACCTATATGAAGGGATTCTATGGTGATTCGGCATACACATTTCCGGTAGGAGAGATCTCTCCGGAGACTGAGAATTTGCTGAGGGTTACAAAAGAGTCTCTCTATAAAGGGATTGAAAAAGCAGTACACGGAAACAGGATGGGGGATATATCTTTTGCAGTTCAGGAGCACGTGGAAAAAGCGGGTTTCTCTGTTGTAAGGGAGATGGTTGGGCACGGAATCGGAACTAAACTTCACGAGTCTCCTGAAGTGCCAAACTACGGAAGAAGAGGTGACGGGAAAAAACTTACTGAAGGTCTTGTGATATGCATCGAACCAATGGTTAATGCAGGGGCCAGAAATGTCTATCTACACGATGACGGATGGACCCTAAGCACAACTGATAAGAAGAAATCTGCACACTATGAATTAATGGTGGTGGTTAAAAAGGGGAAACCCGATGTCTTGTCGACATTTGATTTTATAGAGAACAACAATAGTTAAATTATAAGGAGTACTATTAACAATATATGGCTAAACAAGCAGCTATAGAAAAAGAGGGAACAATTATTGAGGCCCTATCCAACGCGATGTTTCGCGTAGAGTTGGACAATGGTCATGTTATAATCGCCCATATTTCAGGCAAGATGAGGATGCACTACATCCGTATTTTACCGGGAGACAGGGTGAGGGTTGAGATGTCCCTGTATGATTTGACAAAAGGAAGAATTTCTTTCAGATACAAATAATAATTACAGATATGAAAGTTAAAGCATCCATTAAAAAGCGTAGCGAAGACTGCAAAATTGTAAAGCGCAAAGGTCGCTTGTATGTAATTTGCAAAAAGAATCCAAAATTCAAGATGCGCCAGGGTTAATTTAAATTGTAAACAATAAAGAGAATAGATACATATGGCACGTATAGCCGGAGTTGATTTACCAAAAAACAAACGCGGAGAGATAGGTCTTACCTATATCTACGGAATTGGTCGCAGTTCTTCACAGGCAATCCTTACCAAACTGGGGATTGATTACAACACAAAGGTGAAAGACTGGAATGATGACCAAATTGCTGCAATTCGTGGAATGATTGCATCGGAATACAAAATTGAAGGTGAACTTCGTTCATCGGTACAACTGAACATCAAGCGATTGATGGACATTGGCTGCTACAGAGGCATCAGACATCGTCTGGGACTGCCTACTCGTGGTCAGTCTACTAAGAACAACGCCCGTACTCGTAAGGGTAAGAAGAAAACAGTAGCTAACAAGAAGAAAGCAACTAAATAGAACCTAGATCATGGCAAAAAAGACAGGAACAACAAATAAAAAGAGAGTTGTAAAGGTTGAAGCATACGGGCAAGCCCATATCTCTTCTACTTTTAACAATGTAATTGTTACTCTGACCAACAACGAAGGTCAGGTAATCAGCTGGTCGTCTGCAGGCAAAATGGGTTTCAGAGGTTCTAAAAAGAATACTCCTTATGCTGCTCAAACAGCAGCTGCTGATTGTGCTAAAGTAGCTTTTGACCTGGGATTGCGCAAAGTTAAGGCATATGTAAAAGGACCGGGCGCAGGCCGCGAGTCGGCTATTCGTACAATACACGGAACCGGCATTGAGGTTACAGAGATCATTGATGTGACTCCGCTTCCTCATAACGGTTGTCGTCCAAAAGGCCGCCGTAGAGTATAAACTATCAATAATTGATTTAAATAAGTTAATATGGCAAGATATACAGGGCCTTCTACAAAAATTGCCCGCAAATTTGGAGAGCCGGTTTTTGGCCCCGATAAAAGTTACGAAAAGAAAAACTATCCTCCGGGACAGCATGGTCTTACAAAGAAGCGTAAAAAGACTTCTGAGTACGGCACACAGCTAAAGGAGAAACAAAAAGTTAAATATACTTACGGAATTCTTGAAAGACAATTCCGCAACCTATATGAAAAGGCCTCAAAGATGAAGGGTCGCAAGGGTGAAAACTTGCTCTTCCTGCTTGAGACTCGCCTTGACAATCTTGTGTACAGAATGGGTATTGCCCCTTCAAGAGCTGCCGCAAGGCAACTTGTAACACACTGTCACATTGTTTTAAATGGTGAGATTTGCAATATTCCTTCAACTTTGATTAAGCCGGGCGACATCATTGGCGTGCGTGAAAGGTCAAAGAGTTTAGAGGTTATTCAAGACAATATCTCTCGTGGTACAAGCAGATTTGCTTGGATAGAGTGGGATGCGGCATCACTGTCGGGAAAACTTCTCAACCTGCCGGACAGAACTGAAATTCCGGAAAACATAAACGAGCAGTTAATTGTTGAGTTATACTCTAAATAAAAAATCAAATGGCAATATTAGCATTTCAAAAACCGGATAAGGTAATAATGCTCGAATCAACCGATACTTTTGGTCGTTTCGAGTTCCGTCCGCTGGAGCCGGGTTACGGCATCACAGTTGGTAACGCTTTGCGCCGCATCCTACTCTCATCTCTTGAGGGTTACGCAGTAACTTCTATCAAGATCCAGGGTGTAGATCATGAATTTGCAACCATACCTGGTGTAGTTGAAACAGTTGTTGACATTATACTTAATCTTAAGCAGGTAAGGTTCAAAAGAATGGTAGAGGGTGAAGACTCAGAGGTTGTTACCGTAACTGTTAGCGGAAAGCAGGAGTTTACCGCGGAAGATATCTCAAAACAGCTTTCTTCATTCAAGGTGCTTAACCCTGAGTGGCATATTTGCACAATGGAACCATCTGTTGCGCTTACAGTTGAGCTGAGAATTAACAAGGGAAGAGGATATGTTCCAGCAGAAGAGAACCGTGTTGAGGATGCACCTTTTGGACTAATTCCAATTGATGCCATTTTCACCCCGATAAAGAATGTTAAATACTTCGTTGAGAACTGGCGTGTAGAGCAGAAAACAGACTATGAAAAGCTAAACCTTGAGATTACTACGGATGGTTCAATTCATCCTAAGGAGGCTCTTAAGGAGGCTGCAAAGATACTTATTCATCACTTTATGCTTTTCTCAGACGAGAAGATCTCTCTTGAGACACCTATTGAGGTGGTAAGCAACGAGCTTGATGAAGAGTCTCTGAGAATGCGTCATCTGCTTCTCACAAAACTTTCAGATATGGAACTCTCTGTCAGAGCTCTGAACTGCCTTAAGGCAGCAGATATAGAGACTTTTGCAGATTTGGTTTCTCTCCAGAGAAATGAACTGATGAAGTTCAGGAATTTTGGAAAGAAGTCACTTACAGAGATCGATATGCTGGTAGAGAGACTCAAGCTGAGCTTTGGCATGGATGTAACAAAGTATAACATTGAAAAGAAAGTAATTAAACATGAGGCACAATAAAAAATTTAATCACCTGGGCCGTAAGAGCGGACATCGCAAGGCGATGCTTGCAAATATGGCATCATCTCTCATCTTGCACAAGAGAATTGAGACCACTGTTGCTAAGGCAAAAGCACTGAGAGTTTATATTGAACCACTTCTTACCAAGTCAAAGGATGATACAACTCACTCTCGCAGAATGGTATTCTCATACCTTAAGCAGAAAGAGGCTGTAGCAGAACTTTTCCGCACAATTGCTCCTAAAATTGCCGATCGTCCGGGTGGATACACCAGGGTTCTGAAGACCGGTTTCCGTCAGGGTGATGCTGCTGATATGGCAATGATTGAACTTGTTGATTTTAACGAAGCAATGATTGCATCTGCAAAACCAGAGACTAAGAAGCCTTCTACAAGAAGAGGCCGTACTAAAAAGGCCGATGCTGCTGAGGTAAAGGAAGAGGCTAATGCTGAGCCAAAAGCAAAGGCAAAAGCTCCTGCTAAGCCTAAAGCTAAGAAGAGCGAAGAGAAGAAAGAGGAGTAATCTTTTTTCAAAATATTGAAAAAACCGGCATACCTGAAAGGTTGCCGGTTTTTCTTTGTCCTAAAAGCTGTAAATTTGTAAAAAAATCAGAAAGGATGAGAATTCTAACAGAGGTTTGTGCAGATAACCTGAATTCAGCAATTACTGCAGACAGAGCAGGAGCAGACAGGATAGAATTATGTCAGGGGTTGTCTGAGGGGGGGCTTACACCATCGCCAGCTTTAATCAGATGGTGCAGTTCAAATTTGAAACTGGGAGTAATGGTTCTGATAAGACCCCGTGGGGGAGATTTTCTGTATAATGATCAGGAGTTTGAGATTATCAAAGAGGATGTCAGATTTTGCAGAGATGCTGGTGCAGGCGGTGTCGTTGTCGGCTTTCTGGAGAGAGATGGCAGCGTAGATAAAGAGAAACTCAGAGAGATTGTGCAGATAGCCGGAGAGATGGAAGTTGTCTTTCACAGGGCATTTGACAGATGTTCAGATTGGGAGCAGGCTTTAGAGGATATAATTGAGTGTGGATGTGTCAGAATTTTAACATCAGGTCTTCACGATACAGCATATGAGGGGAGGTCTCTTTTGAGAGAAATTATTAAAAGGGCAGGAGAGAGGATTGCAATACTGGTAGGTAGTGGAGTTGTTCCCTTAAATGTAAAAGAGATCTACGAAGCAACCGGATTCAGGGAGGTTCATTTTTCTGCAAAGAGGAGCGCAGAAACAGAGATGAGATTCCAGGGGAAAACAATAAGGCCCGTAAAGGGCCATATTGAAACTTCTCCGGAAGAGACAGCAGAGATGCTTGAGATCTGTGCTGCCCTTTAAAATTTAGACTATAAGCATACCTATCATTGCAGCTGACATAAGTGCAACAAGGGTCGCACCCAGTAGAGATCTAAAACCGTAAGCCGAAAGTGTTGGCTTCTGATTGGGAGCTATTCCGCCAACTCCCCCAATCTGAATTCCTACAGAGGCAAAGTTTGCAAAACCACACAATACATATGTTGCCATAATAATTGATTTTGGATTTGCAAAGGCTCCGGTCTGTATCATATCAGACAAACTCTGATACCCAACAAACTCTGTTAGAATAAGCTTTTCACCCAGAAGCCTTCCAACAAGAGCAAGGTCTTCTGCAGGTACTCCGGTAAGCCAAATTACAGGAGCGAAGAGATAAGAGAGCAGGAATTGCATATTCAGAGCTGTAAATCTTCCGTCAGTAACACTTGCAATAATAGGATTGAGTGAGGTCCAGGAACCGATATGTTCAAAGATGTAGTTAAAACCGGCTATAAGTGCATAAAATACAAGCAGCATTGCGGCTACATTGGCTGCCAGTTTAAGACCATCTGTTGTTCCGTTTGATATTGCATCAAGTACATTTTTCCCGATTTTCTCTTTAGGTACATCAACCGAATTGTCAATCTCCTCTGTCTGAGGCCTGAGAATTTTTGCAATAGCAATAGCTCCCGGAGCAGCCATAACAGATGCAGAGAGCAGGTGCTTTGCAAACTCTATCTCCATAATCCTGTCACCGCCCCCAAGCATACTAATATATGCTGCAAGCACTCCCCCGGCCATAGTGGACATACCGGCTGTCATAACAAGCATAACCTCGCTTTTGGTCATTCTCGGGATATACTCTTTAACCATTAGAGGAGCCTCTGTCTGTCCCAGAAAAATATTTCCTGCTGTTGAAAGTGATTCAGCACCTGTGAGATTAAGGGCCTTCGACAAAAGCCAAGCCATCACCCATACAACCTTCTGGAGCACTCCCAGATAGAAAAAGAGACTTGTTAATGCCGAGAAGAAAATAATTGTTGGAAGTATTTGTAATGCGAAGATAAAGCCAAAGTTAGAGGTGTCTACAAGCGGTCCAAACAGAAACTCAGAGCCTGCTTTTGTCCAGTTAAGAACTGCTACGAACATTTTACCCACAAACTCAAAGATATCCTGAACAAATGGGAAGGCTATAACAGAGATGGCAAGTAATAGTTGGAAAAGGAGCGCTATTCCCACCGTCTTCCAGTTAACTCTTTTTCTGTCAAGTGAAAAGAGCCAGGCAATAAAAATAATTACGGCCATCCCGAGAATTCCCCTAAGTATCGAGTAGATATTGAAGGCAAACTCCTTTTTTGCAATTATATCTTTATATGGATTTGGAGCGATTCCTGCGGGCTGGGTCTCCTGTGATAAAGTGGTTGTTGAATCTGTTTGAGTAATTACTGCTGTTTCTGCAGTCTGAACTGTATCCTGAGCCATAATTCCAGTGAAGGTGAGGCAGAGGGCTAGAAGTAACAAGAATTTTTTCACGTATCTAATTTGTTATGTTGTTCTCTATAACTAGTATCAGGCAAATATAGTCATTAAATTATTATCTTTGAGCGCTCAATTTGCAATATGAAATTTGAACTTACAGCAACTGATTCAGGCTCATCCGCAAGGTGCGGAAAGATTTATACAGACCACGGAGTAATAGATACTCCCATTTTTATGCCGGTTGGTACTCTCGGTACTGTAAAAGCGGTATATCACCGGGATCTTAAGGAAGATATCAAAGCTCAGATTATACTGGGCAATACTTACCATCTCTATCTCAGGCCAGGGACAGATATTTTAAGAAAGGCGGGAGGCCTTCATAAATTCAGTACATGGGAGGGACCAATTCTTACAGATAGTGGAGGGTATCAGGTATTCTCTCTCTCTGAAAAGAGGAAGCTGACAAACGAAGGGTGTACATTCAGTTCTCATATAGATGGCTCAAAACATCTTTTCTCACCGGAAAATGTTGTGGATATTCAAAGGATTATTGGAGCAGATATAATTATGGCGCTTGATGAATGTCCTCCCGGAGACTCTACACACGCATATGCAAAGAGCTCATTAAAACTTACTCAAGGTTGGCTGGAGAGGGGGTGCGAACATTTTGACTCCACAGAGCCCCTTTACGGACATTCTCAGTCTTATTTCCCTATTGTTCAGGGTTGCGTTTACCCTGACTTAAGGAGAGAGGCTGCAGAGCACGCTGTATCGCTTGAGAGGGAGGGCTATGCAATTGGTGGACTTTCTGTAGGAGAGTCAACAGAGCAAATGTATGAGATGCTTGAGGTAGTTAATCCAATTTTGCCAAAAGATAAACCTCGTTACCTTATGGGGGTGGGAACTCCGGCAAATATTCTTGAAGGGATTTCCAGAGGTGTTGATATGTTTGATTGTGTAATGCCCACCCGTAACGCCAGAAATGGGATGCTTTTTACATCAGAGGGTGTAATAAATATAAGAAATAAAAAGTGGGCAGATGATTTCTCTCCCATTGATCCTAATGGTGTCTCATTTGTAGATAATTCATATTCAAAGGCATATCTGAGGCATCTTTTTATTTCACAGGAGATTCTGGGTGCTCAGATTGCAAGTGAGCACAATCTGGCCTTCTATTTGTGGCTTGTGAGAGAGGCTGCAAAACATATTGAGAGGGGAGACTTTACCTCCTGGAAAACAAATATGGTTAAAAGACTTGAGACTAAACTTTAGAAATGATTAAGCTAAGACCCACGATACTTGACAAGTATATAATCAGGAAGTTCATCGGGACCTACCTGGCGGCTTTGCTTATAATCATAGGAATTGTTATAATATTTGACATAAGTGAAAAGATTGACAATTTTGTTCAGAATCAAGCTCCGTTAAATGAGATTGTATTCAACTATTATTCAAATTTCATCCCTTACTTTATAAATATGTTCAGCCCTCTGTTTGTATTTATAACGGTTATTTTTTTTACTTCAAAACTTGCTGCTAACAGTGAGATTATAGCAATTCTGTCAGGAGGGGTAAGTTTTAACAGGCTACTCTATCCGTATATGCTTTCAGCATTATTTATTACAATATTTAGCCTTGCCCTTAATCTGTACATAATCCCTCCTGCAAATAAAGGGAGGCTGGCTTTTGAGAATAAATATGTTAAAAAGCAGTTAGTCAATACAAACAGAAATATTCATTACCAGATTAATCCCGGTGAGTTTGTGTATATGGAGTCCTTTAGCAATTTCAGCAAGAGTGGAGTGAAATTTACGCTGGAAAAGATGGATGGACATAAGATGATTTCAAAGTTATCGGCAGAAAATGCAGTATGGGATAGTCTTTCCGGTAAGTGGAAGCTCTATACTTACTACATGAGATCGTTTGATGAAAGGGGGGTACAGACAATTACCCAGGGAGATCTTCTGGATACAACCATCAATCTCACTTATGAAGATTTGAGCAAGAGAAACAATGTCGTTCAGACACTTAATAGAAACGAACTGAATGATATGATTGATACGCAAAAGCTTAGAGGGGACAAGATGATAAAGTATGCACAAATTGAGAAACACACCAGACTTGCCCTCCCCTTTGCTGCTATAATTCTCACTCTGATGGGAGTCTCACTCTCTTCAAAAAAGAAGAGAGGAGGGATAGGTATCAATATTGGAATTGGGATTGCCCTGAGTTTTTCATATATTCTTTTTCTGAGATTTAGCCAGATGTTTGTCCATTCAGGGGTATTACCACCCTGGCTGGCATTATGGGTTCCAAATATTCTATACGGAGCTGTAGCTTTGTTTCTTTACAGAATAGCACCAAAATAACAGAAGCGGCACATACTTTCGTATATGCCGCCTCCGCGGTTATTAAAAAAGGTTAAAAAAGGTTCAGATTTGTTTGTTCTTTATTGCTGAGAGCATGTCGTCAATCATCTCTTCCATCCCCCATTGAGGGTTCCATCCCCACTCCTCTCTTGCACAACTGTCATCCATGTTATCAGGCCAGGAAGCCGATATCTCTGCTTTAACAGGGTCTATATCATATGAAAACTCTGCCCCGGGTACTCTTTTGGATATTGCAGCAAATAGTTTTTTTGGAGAGAAACTCATTGAAGTTACATTAAAACTATTTCTGTGAACAAGCATTGATGGATCTGCATCCATAAGCTGAGTGCATGCATTTAATGCATCAGGCATATAAAGCATATCCATATATGTATTTTCAGGAATAGGGCAAGTGTACTTTCCACTCCTGATTATCTCATAAAAAACCTCTACGGCATAGTCGGTAGTACCTCCACCAGGGAGACAACCATTGGATATAATTCCGGGAAATCTCACACTTCTTGTATCAACTCCAAATCTGCTGTAGTAGTAGTCGCTTAGAAGTTCTCCCGATACTTTACATACGCCATACATTGTGTTTGGTCTCATAATAGTATCCTGAGGAGTGTCCTTGTGAGGTGTCTCTGTTCCAAAAGCGCCAATTGAACTAGGTGTAAATACAGAACAGTTGTGCTCTTTTGCAATTTCAAGGCTGTTTAGAAGTGCCCCCATATTGATATTCCATGCAAGAAGGGGATTTTTCTCCCCTGTTGCAGAGAGAAGAGCCACAAGATTGTATATACGGTCAATTTTGTACTGTTTTACAGTATCGGCGTATCTCTTTACATCAAGCGCATCAAGAGATACTGCTCTTGACACTTTTGAAAGTCTGTCAACAACCTCAGGTCTTAAATCTGCGGCAATTATATTATCTTCGCCGTAGACTTTCTGCAGATGAGGAACCAGCTCCGTGCCAATTTGTCCACCGGCACCAACCACTAAAACATTCATATATTAGAACTTTTGATTCTGTAAGAAAAATTGGTTACAAATGTATAAAATTTATAGGAAAAATCTATTTTTGATTACATATTTTTATAATTAAGGTAGTTTTTATTTGTATGACCCCTTTAGAAAGAGATAATATAATAAGAGGACTTTCTGCGGAAGAGGGTTTTGCTGAATATGGTGCTGCAGAAATATGTATCATGGAGGCGGAGAGGGCATTTCTGGAGGAATCTGTTTCAAACGGATACAATGCAGATATGCAATATCTGGCAAAAAATATCCATGTCAGGGAGAATCCTGCTTTACTTCTTGATGGAGCAAAATCTGTTTTATGCTTTTTAGCTCCTTATAAACCAATGATTATCCAGGAGAGATCATTCCCGGGGATTGCCAGCTATGCATACGGCCTCGATTACCACAAGATTATTAAGGATAAACTCTACAAAATTTGCGCTTCTCTTAGAGAGAGAGAGTCAGATTTAAAATACAGAGTGTTTTGCGACTCTGCACCTGTTTTTGAGAGGGCCTGGGGAGTAAGGGCCGGATTAGGCTTTATTGGAAAGAACTCTTTCCTGATAAGCAAAAAACATGGACTGCATACTTTAATAGGTGTTATACTCATTAACAAGGAGGTTCTGTATGGAGAGATTGAAAGGGAGGGTTGCGGAGCATGCCGCAGATGTATAGATGCCTGCCCTGTTAATGCAATCCTTTCCCCAAAAGTTATTGATTCAAGAAGGTGTATTTCATATCAGACAATTGAATCCCGCAGAATGAGACATGAAGAGGAGTTTCCCGCCTCAAAAGGGGAGTGGATGTTTGGTTGTGATGTCTGTTTGAATGCTTGCCCGTGGTCTTCAAGAGGAGAGATATCTTCCTGGGAGTGCTTTCAACCGTTACTACACGGAGAACCTGGGAAATTTATTACAGAGACATCAGATAAGATCTGGCTCGATATGGAGGATGATTACTTTAATAAATGGTTTAAAAATTCTCCGCTAATGCGGGCAGGATTGAATAAAATAAAGGAGAATATTAAATGAAATGGTTTACTGAAGTTGAGGCGGACAGATCAAGATATCTGCTTTCCTATGAAAGTAAAATTTTGTTTCTCGGCTCTTGTTTCTCAGATGAAATTGGAACAAGAATGAGAGAGAGCGGCTTCAATGTCCTTGTCAATCCTTTTGGTGTCTTATACAATCCTGCATCAATTGCTGTTTCATTAAAAAGGCTTGTTGAGAGAACACCTGCAGATATTAAGGACTTGGTAAAAGATGGATCTGTCTATAAAAGTATTTACTACTCGAGCGATTTTTCATCAATGGAGGCTAATTCATTATTAGATAATTTAAACAGCTCTATCATTAGGGATTCCGATTTTATGGCCGAGGCAGATACTATTGCCCTTACCTTTGGAACTACCTGGATCTATACCAGACAATCGGACGGGAGAGTTGTCTCTAATTGTCATAAACAACCTGCATCTGGTTTTATAAGGAGCTCTATGAGTGTTGATGAGTGTTTTGATGCCATTGCCCCATTTGTGGAAAAAATGGGCGGAAAAAGGTGGTTTTTGAGTGTCAGCCCGGTGAGGCATCTGAAAGATGGTGCTGTAGAGAATATGGCTAGTAAATCCAGATTAATACTGGCTATTCACAAACTTGCTGCATGCTATGAAAATGTAATTTATTTCCCCGCCTTTGAAATTGTAATGGATCAGCTTAGAGATTACAGGTTCTATTCGGCGGATTTGGTTCATCTCTCGAAAGATGCTGCAGACTATATATGGGAGAGATTTTCAGATTTCGCTCTGGATGATAATTCTAGGGATTTGCTTAGAGATTATAAGCGTTTGGCAGATATGAAAAAGCATAAACCATTGTTTCCGGAGAGTCCGGAATATAAAGAGTTCTTAACGAGAATGGAGGAGTTTGAAAATATTTTGATAAAAAAACGCAAATGACGCTCTAACTTGCTGAGAAATTTCTTAACTTACGATTTTAAAAATAAAATCTCCTTTTTTCATCTCTTTCTTGTATAAAATAAAGAGCAACAGAGGGTATGAAAATTTGAGATTATTATTTGATTTTTTGAATAATAAAAGTATATTTGCACAAAGACAAGTAATTCAACAATCTAAACTTTAAATTATGAATAAGGCAGATTTGATTTCAGCAATCGCAGCTAAGGCCGAACTTACAAAAGTTGACGCAAAAAAAGCTCTTGATGCATTCATTGAAGTATCAGGTGAAGCAATGAAAAAAGGCGAGAGAATCACTCTCGTAGGATTTGGAACATTCTCCGTTAACGAGAGAAATGCTCGTAATGGCAGAAATCCTCGCACTGGTGCGAAGATTAAGATAGCGGCAAAGAAAGTTGTAAGATTTAAAGCCGGAGCTGAACTAAATAAGCTAGTTAAATAATAATCACACTAAGAAATTGTTAAGAGGCCGACTAAAAAGCAATTTTTAGTTGGTCTCTTTTTTTATTGATGCGATATAAATACTATTACCCTCCCGGATGGGAATGAAAGAGTAAAGGAATCAGAAGAGGCAATATTTAGCGTAGCCTTCCACCAGTAATCAAAAACGACTCCTTTTAGCGGATACTGAAGTCCTGTTGATTCCATTGCCATATCGCAGTCCAGAGAGAATATTGATATCCGGCTTCCTTTTTTGACTTTGAATGCAGAGGTGGTGAAAATAGGATACAATATTCCGTAATCGCTTGTCATTTCAACAGGAAACTCAACCTTCCCGGCAAAATCGCTGAGCAGGGATATATTGCCAATCGTATGATCCTCCCTTTTGCCGGTAGCTCCCAGTATTGTGATTTTTGACGGGTTTAGTCCTGCCGAATAATCAAATGCCTTGGTCAAATCGTTTGTCTCTTGTTCCGGGATATGAATTATTCTTTCTTTAAAACGCTCTCTGATAGCGTAATCCAGACTATCCAGGTCGCCAACAATAAAATCAGGCTCCATCCCGGCACTAACTAGTGCTCCGGCAGCACCATCGCAACAAATTATCTTGTCAGCCCCGCTGAGTTGCTTCAGTGGAACAGGATGACTTGGGAAATCTCCGTTGGCTAGTATAACAATATTGCTCTTCATTATTTCATAAGGCATTTGTCAGGATCTTTAATGCCAGCCAAAAATTCTGATGCCTTCATCCTTCTTTTGCCTGCCGGCTGAAGTTCTAGTATCCTTAAAAATCCACTACCACACTTAATTATAAGTGAACTTTTTGACTCTTTAATTACTCTCCCGGGAGAGGCTTGCTCTTCAGAAGTTGTAATCTCTGCAGTGAGTATCTTAATTTGAGTCGATTTATTATTGGATAAAAATTCTGTGTATGCTGCAGGAGAGGGGCTCAGACCTCTTACAAGATTCCAGATCTCAAGGTTTGTCTTTCCCCAGTCAATTCTGCAAATCTCTTTGTCTAATTTGGGAGCACTTTTCAATTTGAGGATATCCTCTTTTTGAGGAGCAGGCATAGCCTCTCCCCTGAAGATAGCTTCAGCTGTTTTAACAACAAGTGAAGATCCCAAAGCCATTAGCTTATCATGGAGTGTTCCTGCATCATCATTTTCTGAGATATGACACACCTCTTGATACAGAATCTCACCGGTATCAATTTTTGAGTCAATAAAAAAGGTTGTTACTCCTGTTATTTTTTCTCCGTTAATTAGGGCATAATTAATAGGAGCCGCCCCTCTGTACTGAGGAAGTAGTGAAGCGTGCAGATTAAAGCATCCGTATTTGGGAATGCTCCAAACCTCTTTAGGAAGCATTCTGAATGCAACAACAACAAAGAGATCTGCCTCAAGATCTTGTAGCGATTTAATGAAGTCAGGATCTTTAAGTGAGACAGGTTGCAGAATGTTAAGATTATGCAGGGAGGCAAATTTTTTAACTTCACTTTCGTTTATCTGAAGTCCCCTGCCACTTGGTTTGTCAGGCGCAGTAACAACTCCGGCAATATTAAAGCCTGCTTCAATCAGCGCCTTTAGTGGCCCTGTTGCAAACCGGGGTGTCCCCATATAAACAACTCTTTTCATCTGATTTAATTTTGATTGGTATCTCTGAAGCCGGCAATTTTCTTAAAAAATGCAATGTATTTGTCAGGATTGAACAGGTTTGAGTCCCTTGTAGATTTCCATGTAAGGAATATTCCAATAGGCATAAGAATAATGCTGGAAATCAAAGTTCCCATCCCGGGACTTAAAGATCCGTCTGTGGATAATTTCTTGCCTGATATGTCTATTACCCAGTAAAAGACAAAGAATAAAATTGAAATTACAGAAGGAGTTCCAAGCCCCCCCTTTCTTATTATCGCTCCCAGCGGTGCACCAATAAAGAAAAATATAATGCAGGCCAGTGACAGGGTGAATTTTCTGTACAAAGCAATTTTTGATTGCCTTAGAGGAAGAGGGTACTGCCTCTCTTCAATAGAGTAATTATCAATAATCTGGACGGCCCCGGTTATTTGTGCTATTGCCTGAATATATGCGTTTTTCTCGATCTCTGTACTCTCCCATTTATAGAGATCTTCAGCATCTATGCTTTTTGAATAGTATTTTAGCATTGAGGTGTCCAGCTGCCTGGAATATGTCAGTCCCCCAGCATTAACCAGGGTCCTGATCTGCATCCCTCTGACGGTACTGTATGCCGAGTCCAGAGAGTCTCTCATTGAGCGTAACTCTGCCATGTTTAATGCATTAACCTCTCCGCTGAACCTCCCGGACTCAGATCTTGTAAAAGAGTAATTTTCCAGAGAAATTATAAGTTCCTGTTTGTTAAACCCAATCTTTTGCATCACGAAAGAGGTGTCAACAGCATTCTCGGGAGGGGTCTCCTCATATGTATTCCCACTATACAGGGTAAAAAGAAGATTCTTTTTGTCTGCAGTCAGTTTGATTGCTCCTGAATCTGCTATGGTGACACTGTTGTTTCCCTGAACTCTTGAGTGGTCATATACCATCAGGTCGTATAACATCTGTGTCTTTTCGTCCCTTTTATCGATTCTGATCACATAATTGTCAATACCATCATAGAATATGCCGGTTGGGATACTTATCTCCTCTTTGGTCCGGTTAATGTCATCCCTGAGAGTGTATATGTTATCATATGCAAGTGGTATTAAGTTGTTTGAGGCGAAAAACGCGCCTGTTGCAATCATAAGCGAGACAACAACAAGCGGAGTCAGAATTCTGTTAAGCGAGATTCCGGCAGCCTTCATTGCAAGTAGCTCATTGTTCTCCCCAAAGCTACCCATTGTCATAATTGAGGCCAATAGAGTTGCAAGAGGAAGTGCTAGTGGAATAAGGGTAGCTGCCCCCCATCCCATAAATTCAAGAATTACAGCAAAACTGAGCCCCTTTCCTACAAGTTCATCAATATAGAGCCACAGGAAGTGCATCATCAGAACAAAAGTTACGATGAGAAATGTGAGCACAAATGGCCCCAGGAATGCCTGGATTATGAATCTGTCAAGTTTTTTCAAACTAATCTATTTTGTCTCCGTTTCAACCAATAATGAAATTGCAGCCGGTAGTCCCTGAATATCTTTTCCTCCTGCTGTGGCAAAAAATGGTTGGCCGCCACCACCGCCTGAGATAAGTTTTGCTGCATCTCTTATACTTTTGCCGGCATTTCTTCCGTGAGAAACCAGATCATCTGAGTACATCAGTGCAAGATTTGCCTTGCCTTCAAATGAGTAGCCTGCAATAAGCATTGTGCTGGTCTCTCCCCTAAGCATAAAGGCAATATTCTTAACAACCTCAGGATTATACTCGCCGGTAAGCATTAGTACATTAATACCATTTATATAGTGTTTCTCTGCAAGGAGTTGCTTTTTAAGTTCTGCAGCCCTCTCCCTCATATACTCATCAAATCTCCTCTTAAGAGTTTCATTCTCTTCAATAACCTTGCCGATTGAGGCAATGAGATTTGGAGAGTTGTTGAACATAGCCTTAACAGAAGCTATAGTATCTTCATTATCATGAATAAGTTTCTCCGCATTAATACCGGTAGTAGCCTCAATTCTTCTTACTCCTGCTGCGATTGCAGACTCGGAGATGATTTTAAACAGACCAATATTTCCGGTACTGGATGTGTGTATCCCTCCGCAAAGTTCAAGAGAGTCTCCAAATTTTATAACCCTTACTGTATCTCCGTATTTTTCACCAAACAGAGCCATTGCGCCCATAGCCTTTGCCTCGTCAACCGGTATTCCCCTATACTCATCGCGTTGAGTATTCTCTCTTATCATTGAGTTTACCCTATTCTCAACTTCCCTGAGTATCTCCGGAGAGACTCTTTCATAATGAGAGAAGTCAAATCTAAAGTAATTGCTGTTTACCAGAGAGCCTTTTTGCTCAATATGATTTCCGAGGATTTCTCTCAGAGCTTTATGCAATAAATGGGTGGCTGAGTGGTTATTTGCGGTGGCTAATCGTTTCTCTTTGTCAACAACAGCACTGAATAGTCCCGAGGGATCTGAAGGCATTACTTCTGTAATATGGATATGGAGATTATTCTCTTTCAGAGTGTTAATAATTTCAATCCTCTCTCCATTTTCAGATATGAGCACTCCTGTATCTCCCACCTGTCCGCCACTCTCGGCATAGAATGGAGTTTTGTCAAGGACAATCTGAAAAAGCTCTTTGTTTTTAGTTTTTACAGACCTGAATCGTGTAATGAGTGATTGTGCTTCAGTGCCCTCGTATCCTACAAATTCAGTACCGCTGAATTCTCTGAGTTCACACCAGTCTCCCTCCTGGGTTGATGTCGCGTTTCTGCTGCGCTCCTTCTGCTTTTTAAGCTCCTTTTCAAAAGAGTCCATGTCAATTTTGAATCCTTTTTCTCTGGCAATAAGATCGCTTAAGTCAGACGGGAATCCATATGTGTCATACAGTACAAATGCCTCCTCTCCTGAAATTGTCTTGTGAGCGGCATTCTTTGACATAATGGTTTCAAGCATCCTGATGCCTTTGTCGAGAGTTCTCAGAAAAGAGTCCTCCTCCTCTTTAATGACTTTTGTAATAAGGTCTTTAGTCCTTACCAGCTCAGGGAAGGCATCTCCCATTTCGGCAACCAGAACGGGTACCAGTCTGCAGAGAAATGGCTGGTCTACGCCCAGGAATGTGTATGCATACCTTACGGCTCTCCTTAAAATTCTTCTTATTACATATCCGGCCTTTACATTGGATGGAAGCTGTCCGTCTGCAATTGAAAAACTTATTGCCCTAATGTGGTCTGCAATAACTCTCATTGCTATATCAACCTCTTTGTCATTTCCGTACTCCTTTCCGCTAAGTCTGGCTATCTCAGATATCATACCGGTAAATACATCTGTGTCGTAGTTACTCTTCTTCCCCTGCATTGCCATGCAGAGTCTCTCCAGACCCATACCTGTATCAACATGTTTCTGTGGAAGAGGTACTAAAGTGCCATCGGCTTTTCTGTTATACTGAATAAAAACGAGATTCCATATTTCAACAACAAGATGGTGACCCTTGTTTACCAGGTCTCTTCCGGGTATCTCTGCTCTCTCTCTATCATCCCTGAGGTCTACATGAATTTCGCTGCAAGGGCCACAAGGGCCGGTATCTCCCATCTCCCAAAAGTTGTCCTTTTTGTTGCCATTAAGAATTCTCTCCTCAGGGAGATATTTAAGCCATCTCTCCTTTGCCTCTCCATCCTGAGAAATTCCATCCTCCTCACTCCCCTCAAATATTGTTGTGTAAAGTCTCTCTTTATCTAATTTGTATACTTCAGTCAGCAATTCCCAGGCCCAGTCAATTGCCTCATTTTTGAAATAATCGCCAAAACTCCAGTTTCCCAGCATTTCAAACATTGTGTGATGATAGCTGTCGTGACCCACCTCCTCCAGGTCATTATGTTTTCCGCTTACCCTTAAGCATTTCTGAGTATCTGCAACTCTTGGATATTTTGCGGGTTCATTGCCCAGAAACCAGTCTTTGAACTGATTCATACCGGCATTTGTGAACATAAGTGTAGGATCATCTTTAACAACCATAGGTGCTGATGATACAATGGCATGTCCTTTGCTTGCAAAGAAATCCAGGAAGTTTTTGCGTATATCTTTAGATGTCATAATATTGGATATTCCAGAGGATTTTATAATGAATGACAAAAATAGGTTTTTTATTAAAATTATTTAAATTTGCACGAATTTAAGGTTAAAATACCCGATGTCAAAGAATAAAAGTTACAAGTTCAATCCGGAAACACTTGCCTATGAGATCCACAGGATTTCAATCAGGTCAAGATTTTCAAAGGGCTTTCTACTCTTTCTTCTAAGCATTGTGGTTTCGGTAGGTTATTATTTCGTATATACCAGTTATTTGCAACTTGAAACGCCCAAAATGCTTAGTATAAGAAGCACTAATGCCGAGCTTGCAAACAGATTGGCGCTGATGAACAGAAGATTTGATGAGGCAAACAGAATTCTTAATGCTCTTCAGATTCGTGATAACTATGTTTACAGACCCATTTTTGGTATGGAGGAGATCTCTCAGGATGTAAGAGATGCCGGTTTCGGTGGGGTAAACAGATACTCATACCTTGAGACGGTTGACCGTTCAGGGATACTTACATCAACAGTAATGAATCTGGACCAACTATATAAGAAAGCCTTCATTCAGAGCAGATCATTTGATGAGGTCTCTCAGCTTGCAAAAAATGCTGATGAAATGGCTCTTTGCGTTCCCGCTATACCTCCTGTAAATATTGCATCCAAAAGGATTCGTTTTTCGAGCACATTTGGTTACAGGCCGGATCCATTCAATGGAGCTTACAGAATGCATACCGGTGTGGATATATCCGGTCCTGTCGGAGAGCCTATCTATTCAACCGGAAACGGGAAGGTCACTGAGATAGGATTTGACTTTTTCGGGTACGGAAATTATATAATTATTGACCACGGCTTTGGATATAAGACCAGATATGCGCATTTGAAGAGCTCTCTTATAACAATGGGAAGATCTGTGAAGAGAGGAGAGCAAATTGCAATTATGGGTAATACGGGAAGATCAAAGGGACCGCATATTCATTACGAAGTGATATACAGAAACCGTCCGGTAAATCCATTGAATTACTATAACAGGGACATCGAATCGGATGCATTCCTGGCACTTGTCTCGCCCGCATCCCAATCTAAAGGATAGCAGTGATGAGTAAGTATAAGTTCAATAAAGATCAGCTTAAGTTTGTAGAGGATAAGTTGGGAATGAAGGGAAGGCTTAAGGTTGTACTTGGTTATATCCTTGGCAGCATCCTTTTGGCAATATTCTACTATATTGTAGCAGCACTGATATTTAATACAAATGAAGAGGAACGCTTGCTTAAGGAGCGGGAGATGATGCAGCAGGAGTATAATAATGCTGCAGAGAAGATGAATCTTCTTGAGAATGTTCTTTCAGATTTACAGGCCAGAGACAGGGAGATATACATGAACATTTTTAAATCAGCCCCTCCTGACCTGGTTAACTCCTCATATGATGCAGCTATATATGAAAAGCTGGATTCCCTGGGAGATATGGATATTGTTAAATTTTCAGTAGCTAAATCCGCAGATGTTGAGAAACTTGTCAGTGCAGCCGGAGAGAAACTCAATCATATTTACAACGAATTTTTGGGAGCAGAGAACGCAACAGATATACCATCGATTTTACCTGTTAAGGGTTTAGCCGTAAATCAGACGGGTGCAAGTTTGGGTATGAAAATTCATCCATTCTATAAAACAATGGAGATGCATAACGGGATAGATCTGCTTGCCGCTTTGGGAACAGAGGTTATTGCTTCAGCTAATGGAGTTGTAACAGATATATCAAGATCTGACAGAGGGAGGGGAAATCAAATAGTTATTGAGCACTGGGGTGGATATAAAACTGTATATTCGCATCTGGGCGATATTCTTGTAAGAAAATCACAGCAGGTTAAACAGGGAAGTGTTATTGCAAGGGTTGGGAACAGTGGTCTCTCATTTGCACCTCACCTGCATTACGAAGTTCACCTTGATGGAAAGCCCGTTGAACCTGTTAATTTTTTCTTTGCAGATCTCAAACCGGAGCAGTACAGAGAGATGCTTATGATCGCTATTAACACAGGTCAGTCACTCGATTAATAATTTAATAACTAACATACCATGCCTTACAAAGAGTTCAAACCGGAGAAACTTTACTACACAATTGGGGAGGTTGCTGATTTGCTGGGGGAGAACACCTCTCTTGTAAGATTCTGGGCACAGAAATTCCCTGATTTTATTAAGCCAGCCAGAAATAAAAAGGGGAACAGACTTTTTACAGCTGATGATGTCTCTAACTTCAAGCTCATATACTACCTTGTTAAAGAGAGAGGGATGACTCTTGAGGGGGCTCAGAACAGGATGAAGGACAATAAAGATGGTGTAGACAGAAGAGTAGATGTTATTGAATCTCTGACAGGAATAAAGGATAGGCTGCAGGAAATACAGAAGATGCTATGAAAATTAAGGCTTCATCAGTAGCAGCAGTGATAGAGGAGTTTGCCCCAGGGATTCTTCAGGAGAGTTGGGACAATTCCGGATTCTCTATTGGTGGTCCCGGTAAAGAGGTCTCATCGGCCCTTCTGGCTCTTGATTGCACCCCCTCCGTCATAGAAGAGGCTATTGAGAGTGGGGCCGATATGATAATTACACACCATCCATTGATCTTTTCGCCTCTGAAAAGGGTGGCAGGGGGGTCTCTGATTGAGAAAATGGTTGAGGATGCAATAAAAAACGGAATAGTAATTTACTCTGCCCATACAAATGCAGATAAGGTACTTCCCGGCGTGAGCGGTTTGATGGCACAAAGAATTGGGCTGCAGGATACCGGGATTTTAGATCCGCAAGACGAGAGCACCGGACTGGGGGTTGTAGGAAACCTCACAAACCAGTTAACTCCGGCAGAGCTACTTACTCTGCTAAAGGAGAGATTTGGACTAAATATAATCAGGCACTCAAAACCAATTGAAGAACCTGTCAAAAGGGTAGCCCTTTGTGGAGGAAGCGGCGGCTCCCTTGTGGATAGAGCAATAAAAGCAGGAGCTCAGGTTTTAATAACAGGAGATATTTCTTATCATAAATTCCTTTGTGAAGATGGCTTTATGGTTATGGATATTGGCCATTTTGAGAGCGAGAACGAAGTACTCACTCTACTAAAAGATATACTGTCAAAAAAATTACCTACCTTTGAAGTTCGCATTTCTGACAACAATAATAATTTAATATACTATCATTAAGAGGGTTATGGCAACAAAACAGAAACCGATTATTGAGACTCCGCTGGATGGTGGAACTTTCATATCTCTGCAGAAGAGCACAAACAGCGAGGGAGACCTCACAATGGAGATAAAATTAAATCTCCTTTATCAGCTTCAGCAGACTGACAGCAAGATTGACAAGATACACCTTCTGAGAGGAGAGTTGCCTCTAGAGGTAAGGGATCTCGAAGATGATATTGAGGGATTAAAGACAAGGGTTGATAATCTTAAGCTTGAGATTAAGGATGTTGAGAGACTAATCTATCAGAAAAAGATGGATCTGGAAAATTCAAAATCTCTCATTGAGAAGTATACCGCTCAGCAAAACAATGTAAAAAATAACAGAGAGTACGACTCTCTTACCAAGGAGATTGAATTCCAGGGCCTTGAAACTGAGTTGGCAGATAAGAGAATAAAAGAGAATACACTCCTTCTCGCTGACAAGAAGGCTGCGCTTGTAGGTGCTGTCAGCGCACTTGAGGAGAGAGAGAAAGATCTTGAGCAAAAGAAGAGTGAACTTGACTCAATTATTGCAGAGACTGCAAAAGAGGAGAACGAACTTATCAAGTTGTCAGAAGGTATACAAGCACAGATTGATGCCAGAATGCTTGCTGCATACAAAAAGGTTCGCTCAAATGCCCGCAACGGACTTGCTGTGGTAACAGTAAGAAGAGATGCCTGCTCAGGATGTTTCAACAAGATACCGCCTCAAAGACAGATGGACATTGCTCAAAGCAAAAAAATCATTGTTTGCGAGTATTGCGGAAGAATTCTAGTGAATGCAGAGTTTGAGCAGGAATAATGTTCAGAGAGCCCTATAGATTAAGGGAACAATTCTTAAGACATGTAGGTCAGACTTCCCCCTCGCCTCTGGGATTAGAAATTCAGAGAGCGGAGGGGGTGTTCTTATATACTCCGGAGGGGAAAAAATATGTTGACCTCGTATCTGGAGTCTCTGTTTCAAATGTGGGACACTCAAATCCTGAAGTTGCCGACGCAGTTTGCGAGCAGGCCAGAAGGCATATGCATCTCATGGTTTACGGAGAGATTATTCAGAAGCCGCAAGTAGAGCATGCAGCTCTTCTTGCCTCCCGTCTTCCCGGGAATTTAGATGTGGTGTACTATGTAAATTCAGGAAGTGAGGCAAATGAAGCTGCAGTAAAACTTGCAAAAAGGGCAACAGGAAGAACAGAGATCATAAGTTGTATTAACTCATATCATGGGAGTACTCATGGTGCTTTGAGCCTTATGGGCTCAGAAAAATTCAAAAATGCTTTCAGGCCGCTGTTGCCTGATATAAGGCATATCCGGTTTAACAGTATAGAGGACCTGGATTTTATTACCGCAAAAACAGCCGCTTTTATTATTGAACCAGTTCAGGGTGAGGGAGGTGTAAGGATTCCGGAAGAGGGTTACCTTGAAGCGGTGAGGCAAAAATGTACTCAGACAGGCACCATTCTTATATTTGATGAGATACAGACAGGATTTGGAAGATGTGGAAAACTTTTTGCTGCTGAGAAATGGGATGTTGTTCCGGATATTATTACCTTAGCAAAAGCATTGGGAGGTGGTATGCCGTTGGGTGCACTCGCAGCTTCTGCTGAGCTTATGAGTATGTGGCAGTCAAATCCTGTTTTAGGTCATATTACAACTTTTGGGGGGCATCCTGTATCCTGTGCAGCTGCACTGGCATCTCTCAAAATATTGATCAGAGAGGAGTGGGTAGCCAATGCAGAGAGAAAGGGGCTGTTGTACAAAACAATACTTGAGAGTCACAAGGCAGTTAAGGAGATAAGACAGGTTGGGTTGCTACTTGCAGTGGATCTTGGCGAGAGCCGGGCTGCAGAGAGGATTCTTCCTCTTTTGATTGAAGAGGGAGTAATGAGTGACTGGTTCCTTTTTGATGAAAACTCATTCAGGATTGCTCCTCCACTCTCAATAACAGATGAAGAGATTATTTATTCGGCATCACTTATTGCCGCAGCATTAGACAGACTTTGAACATATGGCAAAAAGCTACAACAAGGGAAAGCAGACACAAGAGAAGAATCTGGACTCTCTGGGTCTGGATATGGGGAAAAAGCCACCTCAGGCGCTTGATATTGAGGAGGCTGTGCTTGGGGCTCTTATGCTGGAACCAAATCTGGTTCCGGATACTATGGAGATAATTAACACCGGCTGTTTTTACAAGGATGCTCACAGAAAGATCTTCAATGCTATAAAGACCCTGTCAGACAAGCACTATCCTGTTGACCTTCTTACAGTCTCTGATGAACTTAAGAGAACCGGAGACCTTGAAGTTGTTGGCGGAAATGCATTCCTCTCTCAACTGAGTATGAGAATCAGCTCTGCGGCTCACCTTGAGTATCACTCAAAGCTCTTGCTGCAGAAGTATATACAAAGAGAACTTATCTCTATCTCATACGAGGTTCAGAAAGACTCATTTGACGATAATATCCCTGTAGATGATCTTCTTGATGCAACTCAGCAAAAGATATTCTCTCTCACTGAGAGAAATATTAAACGAGAGTCCAGACCTGTTAAGTCTGTAATTGAGGAGGCCATAAATGAATTGCATAACAGCCAGTTAAAACCTGACGGTCTTTCAGGGGTTCGTTCAGGCTACACATCTCTTGATAAGGTGACTCTTGGCTGGCAACCATCTGACCTTATTATCCTGGCGGCAAGACCCTCTATGGGTAAAACTGCTTTTGTGCTGACTATGGCAAGAAATATGGCAGTTGAGCATAATATACCTGTTGCTTTTTTCTCTCTTGAGATGTCTTCGCTACAGCTTGTGAAGAGGTTGATGATAAGTGAGACAGGTTTGCCTGCAGATAAAATTAAAGGAGGGAAGAAACTGGAGGATTATGAGTGGACACAGATTAATACCAGGCTTGCTCAGTTGATTAAAGCACCCCTGTATATAGACGATACTCCGTCACTCTCAATATATGAATTGCGTTCAAAGGCAAGAAGACTTGTTTTAAACGCAGGTGTCAAGGCTATTGTTATTGACTACCTTCAGCTTATGAGTGGTCCTCCGGAATTAAGAGGTATGAGGGAGCAGGAGGTCTCTGCTATCTCCAGATCATTAAAGGCAATTGCCAAGGAGCTGAATGTTCCGGTTATTGCATTGTCGCAGTTAAGCCGGGCAGTAGAGACAAGGGGAGGAAACAAACGGCCACAGTTAAGTGACCTTAGAGAATCCGGAGCAATTGAGCAGGATGCAGATATTGTTATTTTTATCCACCGTCAGGACTATTATGGGCTCACTGAAGATCCGGCAATGGCAGGAGTTACTGATATTATTATTGCCAAGCACAGAAATGGAGCCGTCTGCGATGTCTCAATGAGGTTCAGGCACTCTGAGGTTAAATTTGTAGATATTAATGATCCTGATTTTTCCGGATTGCATCAGGCAGGAACTGTCCATACTTATGGCTCTAAATTGAATAACACACCGGAATTTATACCAAATTCAGATTTTGACTCATAATGAATTAAGATGGTTAAAAGGCTCCTCATATTAATATGTCTGTTATCGGTGCCGATAGCCTCCTTTTCACAGCAATCCAACTGCCCTCCGCCAAGGGCCGGCTCTCTCTCTGATTTGCCTTTTCAGGACGGAGAGGTTTTGTTGTACTCTTTATCGTATAACTGGGGAGGGGTTGTCTCCTCTGTTGCAGAGGGGTCGTCAAAACTTAAATTTAATAACAGTGGTGCTGCAGGTCCCCATTTTCATGCAATAGTAGAGGGCAAGACTTACAGGTTTTATGATCTCTTTTTTAAAGTAAGGGATTATTATGAATCCAAATTTTTTCCGGGTAATATGAGGCCTTTCTATTTTCACAGAAATGTTCAGGAGGGTAAATACAGGATGAAAAATCACATTACATTTCTTCCTGATAATCAGATAAGATCACTAACTCAAAAATATGACAATCCCCAGAAGGATACTCTTTTAAAGGGCTCTCTCTGCACTTATGACATTGTTACAATGTTTTACTATGCCAGAACACTGGATTACAGGAGCGATTCGCCAGGTACAACATATCCGGTATCATTTGTAATAGATGATGATATATTTAATATATCAATCAGGTACATAGGTAAAGAGGTTAAGAGGATACCGGGATTTGGAACTTTCAATACAGCAAAATTCGCTGTGAAACTTATCGCAGGAACTGTTTTTAAAGGGGATAAAGAGATGATTCTATGGATTTCAGATGATGAAAATAAAATACCTCTTGGATTTGAAGTAGAGATAATTATCGGGAAACTTTTCGGGACGCTTAAAAGTACTGAAAATTTGAAGTTCCCAATGAAAAGTAAGATAACACATAAATGAAGAATACTGATATAATTGAACACGAAGGTGTAATTATTGACATAAGCCCGGATTTCATAACGGTTGAGATAATGAATAAATCTGCCTGTGGGGCCTGTGCCGCAAAAGGGGCCTGTTCTTTGGGTGAAGTGGAGGCAAAAGTTGTTGAGGTTGCAAACACCGGTTATATTATGTACGAGCCTGGTGAGAGAGTGAATGTTATGCTTGCTAAAACTCTTGGACATAAGGCTCTGTATATATCTTATCTGATTCCTTTGTTGATTCTGGTAGCAATATTACTATCTTTGTCTGCCGCCGGAGCCGGAGATCTTTTAACAGGATTGGCAATTTTAGGAGGGCTTGCTCTCTATTATTTAATTGTTTATCTCTTCAGGGAGAGGTTCCGTAAGGAGTATGTTTTTACAATCGAGAAACTGAACTAATTATATGACAGCTACAATTATCTTTACCATTGCAAGCCTTACCGTACTGGGGCTGGTGCTGGCACTGGTACTATACTTTACCGCTCAGAAATTTAAAGTGGTTGAAGATCCAAGGATTGATGATGTTGAGACTATTCTGCCGGGAGCAAACTGTGGCGGATGTGGTTATACAGGTTGCCGGGCTTTTGCGGAGGGTTGTGTTAACTCGGAGACAATGGACGGATTATTTTGTCCGGTTGGCGGGAATGATGTAATGAAAAAAGTTGGGGAATACCTTGGCAGAACTGTTGCAGAAAAGGTGCCTCAGGTTGCTGTGGTAAGATGCAACGGAAATTGCGACAGCAGACCCAAATCAAATAACTACGATGGTTATACCTCTTGTGCTGTAATGGCTTCTTTGTATGCAGGGGATACAGATTGCAGATACGGATGCCTTGGACAGGGAGATTGTGAATTATCCTGCGAGTTTGATGCAATTAAGATGAATCCCAGAACAGGTCTTCCTGAGGTAGATGAAGAGAAGTGTACAGCTTGCGGAGCTTGTGTTAAGGCTTGTCCTAAGATGATAATTGAGTTAAGAAACAAGGGGCCAAAGGGGAAACGGATATTTGTATCCTGTATTAATAAAGATAAGGGTGGTGTGGCAAAAAAGGCGTGTGCAGTAGCTTGTATAGGTTGCACTAAATGTCAGAAGGTGTGCGCTTATGATGCAATCACCATCTCCTCAAATCTTGCATACATTGACTACAACAAATGTAAACTTTGCAGAAAGTGTGTAGTTGAATGTCCTACAAATGCAATTTGGGAGGTTAACTTCCCTGTCAGGGTTCCTAAGAAAGTGGTTGCAGAGGTTGAACAGCATTAATTCGCGGTTATGAGCAAAACATTCAGCATAGGCGGTATTCATCCGCACGATAATAAAATTTCCGTAAACGCGGCTATTGAGAACTTTCCTGTAATGGAAAGGGCTTATATATCAATGTCTCAGCATCTTGGTGCCCCGGCTGAGCCTGTTGTGGTTAAGGGGGACAAAGTTAAAACAGGGCAGCTTATCGCCAGGGCAAATGGCTTTATATCTGCTAATGTGCATTCATCTGTTTCAGGTACTGTGAACTCTGTTGAGATGCTTCCGGATCTTGCAGGACACCTCGTACAGCATATTGTTATTAATGTTGAGGGTGATGAATGGGTGGAGAGCATAGACCGTACACCTGAAATTAAAAGAGATATAACCCATTC